>CAZOOU010000010.1:0-20035 GCA_964581495.1 uncultured Haloferacaceae archaeon | reverse complement strand
GGGCCGAACCCGGTTGTATGCCCGCCAGACCGAACGTCCTCCTGCTTTTGACTGACCAAGAGCGCGCCGATCTCGTCGCGCCCGACAGCCTCCCGGTCGAGACGCCGAACATCGACCGCCTCCGAGATGAGGGGATGTGGTTCGACTCCGCGTACACACCGACCAGCATCTGCACCAGTGCGCGAGCCTCATTGTTAACCGGTCTGTACCCGCATGCTCATGGGTTGCTCAACAACAGCCACGAGGCGGATGCGATCCGAACGGATCTCCCTGAGCTCCCAACGGTCGGCGAACTTCTCGACAGTGGCGGCTACACTAACACGTATATTGGCAAATGGCACGTCAGCCACGAGCGCGGCCCCGGCGACTTCGGCTTTCGGTACTTTGGTGGCAGCGACCACCACCACGACAACTTCGAGGTCGCGTTCGAACACTACCGTGAGTCGAACGACATTATCGTTCCCGAGGCAGCCGTCGAGAACAAAATCTACGCCGGCGAGGGTGAGAACCGAACGCTAATCGCCGGCACCGATCCGGTCCCCGTCGAGTCGTCTCGACCCTACTTTCTGGCCGAGTTAACCATCGACGCGCTCGAACGCTGGGTCGATGGCGACCGCGAGGGGCCCTTTTTTCACCGCACCGATTTCCTCGGTCCTCACCATCCATACATCATCCCCGAACCGTACGCCTCAATGTACGACCCCAGCGAGATCGAACCGTGGGGCAACTTCGCCGAAACGTTCGACGGTAAACCACGTGTCCACGAACAGTACCTCCAGTATCGGGGCGTCGACGGGTTCGACTGGGAGACGTGGAGCCACGTAGTCGCCAACTACTTCGGCTTTATGACGCTGATTGACGACCAGATCGGTCGGATTCTCGACGCACTCGACGAGTTCGGCATGGCTGGCGAAACAGTTGTGGTCCACACCTCGGATCACGGCGATCTTACGGGCTCGCACCGCCTGTTTAACAAGGGGCCGATGATGTACGAGGAAACCTACCGAATTCCCCTTATTGTTCGCTGGCCGGGTGTCGTCGAACCCGGCAGTCGGTCGAGTGAGTTCGTTCGCTTCCATGATCTGATGCCGACATTGTTGCAGTGGGCCGACTGCGAGGTTCCCGACGGGCTTCACGCCCGGAGTATCGACCCCCTACTCAAGGGCGAGGTTCCCGACGACTGGCCGGCGTCGACCTACGCCCAGTACCACGGCGACGAGTTCGGCCTCTACTCGCAGCGGATGGTCCGAACCGACCAGTACAAGTTCATCTACAACGGGCCGGATCGCAACGAGCTGTACGATCTCGACGCAGACCCACACGAACTCCAGAATCTCGTCGACCATCCCGAGTATGTCGACGTTCGACAGGAGATGGCCCAGCAACTGACCGACTGGATGGATCGGGTCGACGACTCGTTGCGAGGGTGGGTGCCGAAGACGTTCTCGTCTTAGATGTAGCCCAGATCCGCCAGCCGTTGTTCGGTTGCGGGGCTCATGTCGACGGCCGTCTTGGTGGTCCGATCCCGTTCGACAGTCCCCAGCCAGCCGTCGAGCTGGGTGTCTTGGCGGGCGGCCAGCGCGCGGCGATCAGCGAGCCGGTTGTGGGTTTCGTCGCCCGCGAGATACAGCCGCCGACTGCCGTCAGAGCCTCGTATATACGTCGCATCGTCGGTTCGAACTGCTCGCAGCGACCGATCGAACGCTCGGACGCGGTCGGGCAGTTCGCCGAACCGCGCTTCGAGCGACTCGACGGTGGGCTGGGGCTGGATATGCTCGGCGTACACTGCCTGTCGCGGGGTGGTGGCCGAATCGGGATGAAACGACTGGCCCTGGGCCTGCATCACCAG
The DNA here is from genome assembly GCA_964581495.1 of uncultured Haloferacaceae archaeon. GTDB lineage: Archaea > Halobacteriota > Halobacteria > Halobacteriales > Haloferacaceae > Halohasta. Next base: position 18,186 of record CAZOOU010000010.1, on the reverse strand, counting down.
TTCAGGAGCCGATATTTCGGTTGTATCCACGAGCGTTGGCACCAGATCGAGCAGTTGGACGAACGCATCGCGCTGACCGCCGCCGTCGAACGGGCCGCCAGTCACGATCAACGGGACGTGAAGAACCGTCTCGTGGAGGTTGTACTGGTGGCCGAAAAAGCCGTACTCGCCGATGTTTTCGCCGTGGTCGCCAAGCACTACGAACACCGTATTTTCCCACTCGCCGGCCGCCTGGAGTGACTCCCGCAACGCGTCGAGTTGGGCGTCGAGGTAGGCCAACTCCCCACGGTACAACCCCCGAAGCAGCTCACACTCTCGATCGGTGAGTGTGTACTCGTCGACATCGAAGGCTCTGGGATCCTGTCGGAGTTGGGTTGCTTCGTCGACCTCTGTGGGCGACAGAAACTGCTCGGCGGCGGCTCGCGGCGGATCGTAGGGGATGTGGGGTTCGATGTAGTTACAGAACAGAAAAAACGGCCGCCTCTCGTTGTGCGTCTTGCGGTCGGTAAGCCAGCTGTCGATCCACTCTGTGGTTCGAGCAGCCCCGTCGTCACGACAGAGATACCGCTCGTAGGCGACGTTTACCAGTGTCACCGCGGGATTGCCGGCCGTGAGCTGGGCTCTGAGCGCGGTTAGTCGCTCCCTAACGCCGTTGGCACGGATGATCGCGCCGGTGTCGACATCGCTTTGGAGATACTGCCACCCCTTCCGAAACGTTTCGAACCCGCGGTCGAAGCCGAACTCGCCGGTGACCCAGCAGTTGTTCGAGACAGCGACGGTTTCGTAGCCGGCCGACTGGAAGGCTTCGGGCAGTGTTTCGTGATCGGCATCAAGGTAGGTGTGGCCGCCGTGGGCGCCGTGGGCGGCAGTATACAAGCCGGTGAACAGCGACGCATGCGAGGGCAGCGTCCACGGACTGGAGGTGTAGGCTCGGGTGAACTCGGTGCCGCTGTCGGCCAACGAGCTGAGGGTTGGGGTGTGTTCGGACGCCGCCGGCACCGTCTCTGCGGCGCGTGCGGTGTCCATGACGACGAGAACGACGTTCAGTCTGTCATCCCCGTCGCCGGATTCATGGGTTGGATCGGTCGACTGCGAACTGCTGTCGGTGCTCATAGCGTACACAGTTCGCCAACGGCTCGTAAGGCAGTAGTTGCCGAACAGTCACCGATTAGTCAATGGCTACTCGCCAGCCGTCACAGCGCGCCGAGTATTTATCCATCCCAACTGAACTGACTAGTGATGCGTGCGTTTCGAGTTGCCTACAACGGTCGACCCTTTTATGGGTTTCAGCGACAGCCCAATGTGTCGACCGTCGAAGGGACGCTTTTTGACGCGCTCGGGGAGCTTTCGGTGTTCTCACCGGACGCTCATCGGCCGACGGGGTATGCGGCGGCTGGTCGCACTGATCGGGGCGTCTCCGCGCTTGCCCAAACGGTGGCTTTCGAGTCGCCCGAGTGGCTGACTCCACGGGCGCTCAACAGCGAGCTACCCGCGACGATCCGAGCGTGGGCGAGCGCCGACGTCGACGATTCGTTTCACGCAACCCACGACGCCGCTCGCCGGGAGTACACCTACTACCTGTACGCACCGCGAGAGGCCGCCGAAAGCCTCGATGGTCGACCGACGGTCGACGACGCACAGGCTCGCGCCGCGCTCGCCGCGCTCTGTGGCAGCCACGACTTTCACAATCTGACGCCGGATGAAACTGGTACTCGGCGGGGGTTGTCGGGCCGACTTACCCGGAACGGCGTGTTTCTCGAACTCGAGGTTGCTGCCGGCGGCTTTGCTCGGGAGTTGGTCCGGCGGCTGGTGTCGGTGATCAACCGCGTGGCGAGCGGCGAGCAACCGATCGAGTGGGTCGACGATCTACTCGGCGCTACACCCGTCGAGCCACGGCCGCCACCGGCCCCACCGGAGCCGCTGGTGCTTTCGGATGTAATCTATCCGGGCGTCGACTTCGTGGCCGACCAGGAGGCAGCCGAAAGCGCCCGTACTGCGTTCGGACAGCGGGCCGTCGACGCACTGGCGGCCGGTCGTGTTTCGCAGTCGGTCGTCGATGGGCTTGGCGTCGACAGTGAGTAGTAACAAGGCTTACAGCCGCCGTCGACCTTCAGTCGGCCATGAGTACGGTTCCCGAACGCGAGGAGATCGAAACCGAACACAAGTGGGCGCTCGAAAGCATCTTCGAGTCCGACGAGGCGTGGACCGAGCGCTTCGAGGAAATCTCGGGCCGGATCGAGGAACTCACCGCCTACGAGGGTCGAGTCACCGAGAGCCCCGACACCCTGTTGGAGCTATTGGAACTCCGTGAGGAGATCATGCGCGACGTCTCACAGCTCGCGGTGTATGCCAATCTGCGATCCAGCGAAGACACGCGAAATCAGGAGTATCAGGCACTGTCCGGAAAGGCCCAGGCCCTCTCCTCGGAGGCCTCCAGTGCAACCTCCTACATCGAGCCCGAACTCCAGGAACTGACCGAACACGAGATTCAGGAGTTCGTCGACAGCGAGCCGGCACTCGAGGCCTACGAGCAGTTTTTCGACGACGTGCTGCGGGCCAAACCCCACACCCGCTCGGCCGAAATCGAGGAACTGCTGGCTGAGTTGGGCGAAGTCACTAGCTCGCCCAGCGAAATCTACTCGATGCTCGCCAACGCTGATATGACGTTTCCGACCGTCGAAGATCCCGACGGCGAAGACATCGAAATCAGCCAGGGTAACTTCACCAAACTCCAGAAACACGAAGATCGCCAGTTCCGCGAGGAGGTCCACAAACAGTTTTACGACGAGTGGGAAGACGTGCGCAACACGGTCGGCACATCGCTCAAAAAGCAGATCCGCAAAGACGTGAAAGTCGCCCGCGCCCGCAACTACGAGACGGCACGCGAGGCCGCACTCGACGGGCCGAACGTCCCGGTCGAGGTGTACGACACACTCGTTGAGACGGTTCGAGACAACCTCGATCTCCTTGGCCGACATGCCGAACTCAAAGCCGACGCACTCGGCGTCGACCAACTCCAGTCGTGGGATCTGTACATGTCGTTGACCGGCGAGGAGGGCCCAACCGTCGAGTACGAGCAGGCCAAACAGTGGATTATCGACGCTGTCGAACCGTTAGGCGACGCCTACCAACAGCGGATGGCCGACGGCTTGGAGAGTCGCTGGGTCGATGTGTATGAAAACCGGGGGAAACGCTCTGGGGCCTTCTCGTCTGGGACGTACGACACTCAGCCGTTTATTCTGATGAACTATCAGGACGACATCGCCTCGATGTTTACGCTCGCCCACGAGCTGGGCCACTCGATGCATTCGGAGCTCTCTGCCGACGCCCAGCCGTGGCACGACGCGGGCTACGAGATCTTCGTCGCCGAGGTCGCTTCCACCGTTAACGAGACCCTACTGACGCACTATCTGTTGGAGACCGTCGACGATGACGAGCTTCGGCTCCATGTACTAGATGAGTATCTCGAACGGTTCCGGTCGACGCTGTTTCGCCAAACCATGTTCGCGGAGTTCGAACAGCAGATCCACGAGCGCGCCGAGGCTGACGAGCCGCTGACGCCCGACGTGTTCGACCAGCTGTACGGTGATCTCAAAGCAAGCTACTACGAACCCGCCGAGGTCGACGACCACATTCAACGCGAGTGGGAGCGGATTCCCCACTTCTACTACAATTTCTATGTCTACCAGTACGCCACGGGGATCTCGGCGGCGGTCGCCATCGTCGAAGGGATCCGCCAGGACGGCGACGCCGGCCGGGAGGCCGCAGCCGACTACCGCGAGATGCTGCGGGCCGGCGGCAGTGTGTATCCTATTGAGGCGCTCGAACTCGCCGGTATTGATATGACCTCGGCCGAGCCGGTCGAGTCGGCGCTGTCGGTGTACGGCGACTATCTGGAGCGCGTCGACGAACTCCGGTAAGGAGTTGCTACTCCGGTTCGAGTTCAATCGATACTTGACAGTCGACCCAAGGCTTGCCCGGGACCCAAAGGCACATTTAACTCCGGCTCCAACCACTGACAACAAATGTCACGTAGCCCGTCGCTTCCTGATCGGCCACGACTTGATTTGGATCCGGATATGTCGACCGCCGAGCGGCTGACGGCGATCCGTAAACACTTCTTTCGGCTCGTGGAGGTAAACGAGGAGCTCGACGACCGTCTGACCGAGGCAACGAGCCGCCGCACGGAGCTGCAAAACGAGGTCTCACAGCTCAAAGAGCGCAACGAGGCGCTCAAAACCTCCGCGCTGTACATTGCCAGCGTCGAGGAGTTGACCGACGATGGCACCGTCATCATCAAACAGCATGGCAACAACCAGGAAGTGTTGACTGAGGTGTCGCCACAACTCTACGAAGAGATGGAAAACGGCGACCGTGTGGCGATCAACGAATCGTTCGGCATTCAGCTGGTGTTGGACGACGAAACCGACTCGCGGGCCCAAGCGATGGAAGTCACCGAATCGCCTGAGGTGAGCTACGCCGATATCGGCGGCATCGACGACCAAATCCGCGAGGTTCGAGAGGCCGTCGAGGACCCACTTGACAACCCCGAACAGTTCGAGCAGGTCGGTATTGAGCCACCGTCAGGTGTACTGCTGCACGGCCCGCCAGGCACCGGTAAAACGATGTTGGCGAAGGCTGTGGCTAACGAAAGCGATGCGACGTTTATCAAGATGACCGGCTCCGAGCTGGTCCAAAAGTTCATCGGCGAGGGAGCACGACTCGTCCGGGATCTGTTCGCGCTGGCGGCCGAAGAGGAACCGGCCGTTGTTTTCATCGACGAGATCGACGCCATCGCCTCGCGGCGGACCGACTCGAAAACCTCCGGCGACGCCGAGGTCCAGCGAACGATGATGCAGCTGCTCAGTGAGATGGACGGCTTCGACGACCGCGGTGAGATCCGGATTATGGCCGCCACCAACCGCTACGACATGCTCGACGAGGCAATTTTGCGCCCCGGCCGGTTCGACCGCCTCATCGAGGTGCCGAAACCCGGCCCCGAAGGTCGCAAGAAAATCCTCGACATCCACAGCCGCGATATCAACGTCGACAGCGATATCGACTTCGAGGAGTTGGCCGAGGACCTCGACGACTACAGCGGGGCAGACATCGAGAGCCTGGTGACCGAAGCCGGGATGTTCGCGATCCGCAACGACCGGACGACCGTCACCCGCGAGGATATCGAACACGCCCGCGAGAAACTCGACCGCGGTGAAACCGACAACGGCGTCGTTCGCTACCAGTACTGACGCGGTCGATTCGTAACCGATTACACCGACGGCCGCCGAGAGGGTGCAATGAGTACGATTCACGTCGCAGGTGGGGTGGGTGTCGCTCCCACCGAGATGGCAGCCTACGACGCCGCGCTTGCTGACGCGAACCTTCATAACTACAATCTGATTACGGTCTCGTCTGTTATTCCTGGCGACGCCGAGCTCGCAGTCGTCGACGAAGCACCTGATCTCGGCCCGGCTGGGAATCAGCTCACGGTCGTCCAGGGCAAAGTCGTCGCCGGTCCAGACAGCGACGCCGAACAGATCTCCACCGGCATCGGGTGGGCGACTGGGCCGGGACCGGGCCTGTTTTATGAGGCGTCTGGGGAGGACCCAGCGGCCGTCGAAACTGAGATTCGCCGCGGGCTGGCTGCCGGCTGCGAGCTTCGCGAGTGGACGATCACCGACCGCGACGTGCAGGTGTCGACTATCGAGCCGCGTGAGGGCAGCTACACGGCCGTGGTCATGTTGGCGGCCTACGGTGACAGCGAACCGATCCTGTAGAGCGGTGTTTGCGGTCGAGACGAGGTGTTGTCGCCGGCGACGCCTTTTTAGGTTCCCCACACCAACGTTGAGTACCTTTCACATGAACGGAAACTACACCGGATCCGGGGGACAGCCAGTTGGTGGGGGCCAGTCGACAAGCGTCGAAGAGCTGTCGGGTGGTCAGAAGGATGCTCTCCGGCATGCGGTGGCCGGCATTGTCGCCGAAACCGAGTCGTATCTTCCCGAGGGGTATCAGGTCGGCTCCGAACTCGCAACCGCCAGCGGTGCGACCGCAACTGTCGCCGTCGACCCACCGGCCGGTCATCCTGTAACGGCTGGCTACTCGCCGGACCCCGAAGAGCTCGAAGGCGGCCTTGATGCCGATACCCAACGCGAGGTCGCCCAAGGGTTGGCTGCGAGTGCGGTGATGCAAGTGATGAACGCCGTCGGCGACGGCATTACGCCGACCGGTCGATAGCAGGCGTCACCGGTTTGTCGCAGGTGTATATTTGGCTGTTATCCAACGATTACTCGGCGAGTAGTAACCTCCTACCCACCAAACTTCTTTACTGCTCGATACCCGCAGCGACAGCTCTTGGTTTCAATCGGTTAGTCGGTCGACTGGCGCTGTGTGATCAGATACACACCGTAGCAGGCGAGGGTTGCCGCCCCTGTTGCGCCGGCCATACTCCCGACAAACAGCGGCACGGCGAGAAACAGGCCACCGGCGATCCCGGCAGCCAGCACCACCGGAATCGCCATCAACAACAGATCATACTGTGAGAGTTGTTCGGCGAGAGTCGACCGACTGATCCGATGAGTCTCCGGGCTCATGGGGCAATAGTAATTAGATATAATGTGCGACGCGAGACTTATATTTTTGTCCACTCGGTTGATCGCTCATCGCCGACGGTCACCCAACGTGAGTCGGCTCTCTACGCCGCTGCGGTCGATCAGGACGCGTCGGCTCGAGACGGACGACTTCGTACATGCTGTAGGCGATGATCCCGGCGGCCGTCACCGCTCCAACGACGAGTCCAGTGATCTGTGAAATCGGCAACAGAATCGAACTCAACAGTCCACTGACCAGCGCTATCGGAATCGCTGCCAGCAGTAGATCGAACCGTGAGTAGTTGAAGTCACTGCCCAGTGTCCTGTTTTTCGGTTCAGATGTTGCCATATTCGCTCACCGATAGAAGATAAGCACTCGGCGTAAATATCGACTGTGGCGATTCAGTAGCCGTACTGTAGCCAACTACTGGTCGACGACGTATGAGGTACTGGTCGTTGCTCCTCACGGTCTGGAAGGCCACAATGGTGGCTCGAAACAGTGGCCGTGGTCACTCGATACGGACTCCGTCCCCGTGGGGCTGTGCCGCTCGGTCGGTCGACGGTGGGTCGACTCGTCTGAGTGTATATATGCCGTAGCCGACGAGGCCGGCGGCGATAATCGACCCTGTGGCAACCCCGACAAACAGCGGGACCGACACGAGGAACGTACTCGCGATTCCCGCAGCCAGCGCGAGGGGAATCGCCACCAACAGGAGGTCGTACTGCGAGAGCTGTCCGCTCGAACCCGTTCTCCGGAGCCGTGGCTGTGTTGTTGTCATCTCGATTCACCCATCCGTGTGTATGCAGCCATCACACTTATATACTATGCCGAAAGCGGGTTCGCTGTGAAACCACCAACGGACGGCACAATCGCTTCGTTGGGTGGCAGCTGTCGCGAGAGCTGACGGTCGACCGTCCGCGGCGTCTTATTTGCCCCAGAACGGGTCGCGCTTGCGGCGTTTGTTGAGATAGCCCGACAGTGCTTCCAGTTCGTCGGCCGGAATATCGTCCGACAGCTCCTGTTCGAGGATTTTGGCGTGTTTTTCGGGCAGATCGATCCACAGCTCGTCGCCCTCCTCGATCTGTCGACCCACTGTCGGCCCGTCGATGGCAATACTGACGCGCTCGCCGGCACGAGCCTCCGAGACATCGTCGCCTTGGGCCTGGATTCCGGACAGTTGGCCCACTCGGTCGGGCTCGTTGTTCTCGAATTTGGCGACGTTCGTGTTGTTTTTGATCGTCCCCGACATGATCTCGACGCCGACGACCGCGGGGTCAGACTGTCTGAACGTGTGGTCTTGCAGGATCTGGAACCGAGCAGGACGGATGATCTTGTCGAGAATCGTCTCCTGTTGGGAGCGTTTCATCTCTTCGACGTACTCGTCGTACTCCTCGACCAGTTGGTAGATCACGTCATCACTGAACAGTTTGACTTCCGACTGGTCGAGTTCGCGTTCGGCGTTCGGCAGCACGTCGACGTTAAATCCAAGAATCGCTTTGTTCTCGGCTTCGCGGGCGGTTCCCGCCACCGCCACATCCCGCGGCGCGATGTCGCCGACTTCGGCCCGCAGAATCGGGATTTCGGCCTCCTGTAAGGCGTTGGCCATCGCCTCCAGGCTGCCGAGGGTGTCGGCTTTGACGACGACGCCCTCCTCTTCGGTGTCGACTTCGATTTCGGCGAGCTCGGCTTCGACCTCCTCGATCACCTCGCTTACGTCTCGATTCCGAACCACCCGGACCGGCGCGCCCGCAATCGCTTTGTCGAGATCCGGCGCGGCGATTTTGACACCTGCGGCGGCGGTGACGCTCTCGACGGTGTCGAACCGTTTTTCGACCCGGATCTCGGCGTTGGGCCGCGGTTGGAGCAGCGCGCGAATCTCGGTGACGATCGGCTCGTTGCTCGCACCGACGACGATCTTGTCGCCTTCACGGATAATCCCGTCGTAGACGACCACATCGAGCGTTGCCCCAAAGCCTTGCTCGTCTTTGACTTCGAGGACGGTCCCCTCGCCGGGGCCCTCGACGTCGATCTCCATTTCGGCTTTCATAAACCGCTGGGAGAGTCCCATCAACACTGCGAGCACATCGGGGACGCCCTCGCCGGTGAGCGCCGAACAGGGGACGACGCCGATGTTGTTCTGGAAGTTCTGGACCCGCCAGTAGAAGTCCGCCGAGAAATCTCGGTCCGATAGTTGGCCAATTACTTTATACAGGTTTTCGTCGAGTCGGCTTCGGGCGTTGTCGCTTTGGCCGTCGTAGCTCGGCTTGATCGGTGAATCATCGACCGGATTCCAGCCGGGCGTCGTGTCGACTTTGTTTGCGGCGACAACGAACGGCGTGCCCGTGCGCTGGAGGATATCGATGGCCTCCTCGGTTTGGGGTTGGAACCCATCATTGACGTCGACGACCAGAATGGCGATGTCGGCCAGTGCGCCGCCTCTCGCCCGGAGCGTCGAAAACGAGTGGTGGCCAGGGGTGTCGATAAACAGCAGCCCCGGCAGATCGAAATCCGTGGGGTCGACAAGCGAGCCGGCCATCTCCGAGATGGTCGAAAGCGGGACCGCGGTCGCGCCGATATGTTGGGTGATCGCGCCGGCTTCGCCGTCGCTGACCGCCGAGCCGCGGATTTTGTCCAGCAGGCTGGTTTTGCCGTGGTCGACGTGACCGAGGACGGCGACGATGGGTGTACGCAGTGAGTTGGGTTGCTCAGACATGGGATAAAACTCCAGAAGGTCGCTTTGTCGAAACCCAGTGGGGCGTCGGTGTTAAGTGTTTCAACTTGGCGGCTGCCGTGGCTTGCTATCGAGCCAGCTCAGTCGCGTGGGTGGAACCGCCGGACGGCTCCCTCGACGGCCTCCCGCTGGCCAAGGAAAGTGACGTGGTCGCCACGACCGAGCTCTTCGTCCGCCGATGGGACGTGTGTCTCGCCGTCTCGGCCGATGACAGCGATGATACAGCCGTCAGGAATCTCGGCGTTGATCTCTTTGACCGTCTGTCCCACCAGATCGTCCGCGGTGAGTTCGATCTCTTGGACGTCGTGGCCTTCGCCCAGTTGGGTCATCCAGTGGGCCAACTCGGGGCGTTCGATCTCGTTGTCGATCGACCAGGCGGTCGCCTGGGCGGCGTCGATGGCGGTCACATCGAGTGCCTCGAACGTCCCGACGTTTCCGGGCTCGTTGACCCGTGCCAGCACGTCCTCGATGTCGAACTTGGTACGAGCGAGTTGGGCGACAAGGAGGTTGGTGTCGTCGTCACCGGTTGCGGCCACCACGCGTCTGGCCCGCTCGGCGTCGACAGCCTCTAGGACACTGGTTTCGGTGCCGTCGCCGTGGTGGGCGGTGTAGCCATCTCGCTGGAGTCCATCGACGATCTCTTGGCGACGGTCGACGAGAATGACGTTTTCGTTGCGGTTCTGGAGTCGTTCGGCGAGCATGCGGCCGACGCGGCCGCCGCCGATAATAATTGTTGGCATGGGTATCACATCAAGCGCGCCTGCGATCTGTCTGGCGAGGCCAGCCTGCAGAATGACGGTAATAAAGATCACCAAAAAGACGGTGCCGGCGAGCACTTGGGCCTCTTCGAACTGGCCCGCCGCTTGGAGTTCGATGGCAAACAGCGTCGCGATACTGGCGGGGATGATTCCCCGCGGTCCCACAACGCTCAAAAACAGCTTTTCGTTGCGGGTAAACTGCCGGTCGCGCGCCGACAGCGCGACGGCAATCGGTCGGACGACGAGTGTGACAAAGACAACAACCGCCAGCCCGCCGAGCCCGAGTCCGAACAGTGCGTCGAAATCGATCAGTGCGGCCAGTGAAATGAAGACGATCGCAAGGACGATAAGCGTCAGATCGCGGTTGAGCTCGTGGATCGACTCGCGGTGTTGCAGCTCCATGTTCCCTAATACAACCCCGGCGGCGGCAACTGCGGCCACCCCTGTCTCCGAAAAGAGGGCCTCCGAGACGCCGTAGGCGAGAATCACGGCCGCCAGCACGACCAACCGGGCGACACGCGGGGCGTCGTCGGCCGGAATCCGCATTGTTTGAAGCAGCGTCCGAATCCCGACCGCAATCGTCACGCCGACGCCGACACCGATCGCCAACCGGAGCAGAAAGCCCCCCGGCAGCGCGCTCGGCGTCGACTCGACGACCAGCGTCTCGAAGACGACAATAGCGAGAATGGCGGCAGTGACGTCGTTGAAGATCCCCTCGGCCTCGAAGGTCGTCTCCAGATGCTCGCGGACGGTAACCACCTCAAAAATCGGTGTAATGACCGTCGGCCCCGTTGCGATCAACAGCGCGCCGACCAGAAACGAGATGCCCCAGTCAGTCCCCAAGAACACGCGGACGGCCAGCGCGGTGCCGACAAACATCAACGCCGCCCCGATGGTCATCAGGCCGGTGATCGCTTTTGGCGCGAGTTCGAGCTTCTCTCGGCGGAGCTGGAACGCGCCATCGAAAACGATGATGGCCACACTGAGCCCGACGACCGTCGACAACCCATCGCCGAACGTTTCGGGGGTGACAACGCCTAACACCGTCGGCCCCAAAATGACGCCGATCAGGATTAAAAACAGCACACTGGGGACTTTGAGCCGTTTGGCGAGCACCTGTGCGCCGATGCCCAACGCGAGAATAACGGCAGTAACGGTGAGAACGGTTGAGGCCACGGACACCTTATAAATGATACGAGCGGATTTAATAGTTGTGCCGTCATTCCACACAACTGCGACAGCCAGCCGTCAGACGCTCCCCGTGGCGTTTATATAATTCCGCCCGAGTAGCAAATGTATGGTAGACATACTCGCCGAAAACCTCTCAGGAAAAGCAGTGATGGGGGCCGATGGCACCGAGCTCGGAGACCTGTACAACATTACGATGGAGATGAAGACGGGCGGCCTCCGGAGTCTGCTTGTCGTCCCTAACGAGGGGATTTCGGCCCATTCGTCGGGGTTCGAGGCCGACGAAGCCGGTCGACTCATGATCCCGATTAGCACCGTTCAGGCCGTCAAAGACTACATCGTCGTCTCTCGCTAACGAATGCAAATTCTCGACACGTCGGCGTTTATTCACGAGTACCATACTGACGAGGATACCGCTTCGGTCCCCCAGGTCCACGAGGAACTGGAGGGCGAACACGCCTTCCGGTTCGATGCCGAGGAGGGCGCAGGAATGCACATCCACATTCCTTCCGACGGCACCGTCGACCGGATTACCCGCGCGGCGGGCGAAACCGGCGATGCCGACGAACTCTCCGAAACCGACCTGCTGTTAGTTGCGGCCGCGTTCGAACTCGACGGCACGCTCGTCACTGACGATTATGCGATGCAGAACGTCGCCGAACGGTTGAACGTCGACGTGCAAGTGATCGCCCGCGATGGCATCACCGAACAGCGCGAGTGGCAGTTCCAGTGTGCGGGCTGTGGTCGCACCTTTGATGACGACCACGACCGGTGTCCGATCTGTGGCAGCGATCTCTCGCGGAAAAACCCGGCTTAACGCTTAGAGTGCGCCGATTTCGGTGAGATACAGGAGGCCGAACAGCGTCGCGTTGTACGCCCCGTGAATCAGCGACGGCACGATGATGTTCTGGGTGTACTCGTACAGATAGCCCAACAACAGTCCCAAAATCCCAACGAGCAGCGCGTACGACAGCTGGGCGCCGAAGCCGCCGGTGATTGCAGGAATATGAACCAGCCCAAAGAGCACGGTCGCGGCCACGATTGCGGGCCACATTCCCCACGATTGGCGGAGTCGACCTTGGACGGCTCCGCGAAACAGCAGCTCTTCGGCGGGACCGACGAACAACAGCGAAACGGGAATCATCACCAGAAAGTAGGTCGGATCGCCCGCACCAGCCAGCACGGCCTGGTTGGCTCCCGGCGCGAAATCAGCCCACTGCAGCAGTTGGTTTATGAGGTACTGACTGACCAACAGGAGAATCGTCCCGCCGACGATGAACCCCACCGCTCGTCCGTCCGGTGTCCGAATCGGTAACAAGCCCTCAGTATCGAGAAATCGAACGTACCAGACGACAACAACCATCATCGCCGCAAACTGGATCACCGTCTGTGCGATCAACGTGACGTTCGTTCCATCGATTGTCGACGCAAGGCGAGCGACAAGCGGATCGAGCAGGCTGATCGCGAGGCTCGCACAGATGTAGGCGACGACAATGACGACGATCGCCTCGCCGATGTGCTGGACTCGCGGGCCGAACAGGGAGGTGTCGCCTGACTGTTCCATCAGTAGGTCACAGTAGCGTCGGCTCCCTGTTAGACACACCGATTGTCGACGGGAGCCCCGTCGACGCTGGCTTACTCGATCGTGAACTCGCGTTTGTCCGCAACCGCGTCAGCCTCTGGGAAGTCGCCGCCACCCAGCAGTCCGCGGGCGGCCTTTTTGCCCCACTCGACGGCGGGCTGGGTAAACGTCGACACACCAGCTAACTCGCCGTACATCACGGTGGCGGCCTCCATCGCATACATGAGTTCGCCAATTGCCTGGGCGTCGACGGCGTCGACTTCGATCCGAATGTTGGGAATGTCCTCGACTGCCAGGCTCGCCTCTGTGGCTTCGAACTCGGCGTCGAGCAGCTCGCCGAGTCCCGCACCGCCGAGATACGACAGTCCTTCGAGGTCGGTCTCTGGGATGTCGACGTCCTCGCGCTCGCGTGGCCGAACGAGCGTGACGAGTTTGTCCCGTGGACCGGCCCGGTACAACTGGAGCTGGGAGTGTTGGTCGGTCGCCCCCAGCGCACGGGCGGGCGTCTGGCCCAGGCCCTCTTTGCCGAGGCTTTCGGCCCACAGTTGGGCGAACCATTCGGCGAAATATTCGAGTGATTCGGCATACGGCATCATCGCGTTGGTCAGCGCACCGCGTTCGGCCAGCGCGTAAGCAACCGCGCCGTAGGCGTAGCCGGGCGAGTCGTGCAGCGACCCCGAGAGCTTTGCCTTTTCGCTCTGGGCTCCCTCGACGACGCCCTCGATGTCGATGCCCTGCAGCGCGCCACAGGCCAGCCCAACCGTCGACAGCGCCGAAAACCGACCCGGGACGCCGTCCGGGACTCTGAGTGATGGCAGGTCGTGTTTGTCGGCGAGATTTCGGAGGTTGCCCTCATCGCCAGTGGTGACAAAGGTCTGTTCGGTCCAGTCGACGCCAGCGGCGTCCATCGCTTCTCGCACAACGAGGAAGTTCGCCAGCGTTTCGGCGGTCGTCCCGGATCGGGAGACGACGTTGACGACCGTTTCATCGAGCGGGAGCGAATCCAGCAGGGCGGCGGTATCTTCAGGGTCGACGTTGTCCAAAAAGTGGGCTTCCACGTCGGTCTGATCCGAGAGCGCAGCCGAGATCGTCGCCGCCCCAAGCGCGCTGCCACCGATGCCGACCGTCAGCACGGCCTCGGGCGTGCCGAACGGTTCGACCGCATCGCGGATTTCGGCGGTGTCGACCGTCTCGGGCAGATTGAGTGCGGCATAGCCGTGTTCGTCGGCCGCCATCCCGTCGGCAATTCGCTCGTGGGCGACCGCGACGCGCTCGTCGAGTCGGTCGAGTGTCTGTTCGGTGATGCCGGGCGACGTATCGAGAACGTTGCCGATATCCAGATACATACCACAACGAGCGGTCGGCTATCGTAAAATCGTTGCCGTCGATTCGCCGGTTGCTCGGGTTGGTCGCCCCAGGAGGCCGACTGGCGGCAGCATGCGCCCGGAGATGCCGTACGCTTATTATTACAGACATATATGTCAAACATATGGTTGAGACCGGAGACACGGCACCTGATTTTACGCTCACAGGAGCGCAAGGCGATGAGATCCGCGAGTTCACGCTGTCCGCGTTCGCTGATGGACGTCCGGCCGTGCTGGTGTTTTATATTCACGATTTCAGCCCGGTCTGTACGGACCAGATGTGCGAGATCAACGACATGGAGTTTCTGACGTTCAACGACGACGCGGCAGTGGTCGGCATCTCTACTGATGGCCCGTTCAGCCACCGGGAGTTCATCCAAGACAACGACATTTCGTATCCACTCTTATCGGACGTCGACAAGGAGATCTACGAGGCATACGGGATGACCGAGCGCGACGACGAGAAACGGCACCCGCAACGAGGCGTGGTGCTCGTCGACAGCGACAGAACCGTCCAGTATCGGTGGCAGGCAGCGGACAACTGGGACGAATGGGAGATGGAAACGCTCAACGAGATTGATACAAAAGTCCGAGAGCTGGCTGTAATCTAAGTAGCTGCTGCCAGCGCTGGCCCAGTGCGAGCCGAGAAACAACTCGTTTGCGGGTGTCGAGTCCATTCCAACGGCGTTAATTCAGTCGACCACCTACTCCCACCAATGGCAGATGGCTACCGCGGGGTCTTTGGCGCGTTTCCGTACGCGTTCCGGCACGGCGACTCGCTGGTGTTCAAACTGTACGTGATTTTCGGAACGCTGGCGGCGGCCTTCATCGGCTTGCTGTTCGTGTTCAGCCTTGTCGTCTGGATCGCCGAAACGGCGGGATCGCCCGGCGGCTCGCTGACGCTTTCGCGGACGTTTATCGCTGTTGTCGGCCTGTTTGCGGCCGGCCCGCTGATCGCACCCATCCTCCTTGTCGCCCGCAAACACCGGAAAGCCCTCAGCTACCATCCACGCTACGATACGATCATGGCACTGCTGGGCGTCGCGTTTCTGGGTTCGATCTACGTGGCGGCGATTATCTCGATTCCCGCCTGTTTCGAACTTGATGGCGAAACCGTCTGTCGGGACCCCGCAAGCGGCGTGTTCGCACCGATTGTGAGCGTCCTGTACGCGTTGCCACAGCTCGCTGCCGTTGCCCCACCGGCGATCATGCTGGCGGTTATGGGCGGCGTCCACTACCTGCTTGCCCGCTGAGTCCGTGCCGAAACGCGGAAATTCCTTCGGGTCGACTCATCGGCAATGACTGACTCCGAAGATGCCCCAGTGGCCGACTCTGCGGACACCCCACCGACCGACTCCGAAGACGCTGAAAAGGACGGAACGTTTCTGGTAACGCATGCCGACGACGACTCTGCGGTTCTGAAAGACGTCGACGACGGCCAGGTGCATACGCTCGCCTCGAATCCGGGCGTCGAAGTCGACGACGCCATCGAGGGGACAGTCTCGCCGGACCCACCCCTCGAACTCTCGTGGCAACTCGTCGACATCGACGAGCGACGCCCGCTTTCGATACAGCACAGCGACGAACCGCCGACGGTTCAAGAACGCGATATCGCGGCCGACCAGCCGGTCGGCGAGTTGACTCGCGAGCCACGCGCCGGAATCGGCGAGATCCACGTGCTCACTGTTCCCGAAGACGGGACCAGCGAGGCCGTCGACAGCGTGCTCGACGACCACGAGGGGACGCTCTCGCGGGCCGCCCGGCTCGGTGTCAATCGCGTCGAGATTCGGTCCGAGACCGGTGTGGTAAGTATTCGGTACCTACCGTAGCGGCCGACCGAGTAGTCCGCGACTAACTGTCACGGTCACGGACATGAGAAAGCTTATTCAACGCCCTGTCTGAGCACACCGTATGGTTGATATCGCTGTACCGGAAGTCGACTACACCCAGTATTCGAACCGTCAGTTGGTGATCGTCCCACTGGCGGTGCTTGCGGTCGCGCTGCTGGTGATTTTCGGCTGGTACGTGATGACGGGTGCTCCGGCGAATTTAGGCTTGGAGTTTACCGGGGGAACGGAGCTTCGTATCGACGTTGATGGTGAGAACCCACGCGAACAGATCGAAGGGGCATTCAGTGCCGAACCGGAATCGATCCAGCAGGTTGCGGCTGATGGGGCCTACATCGTCTCGTTCGGCGAAGGAGAGGTGTCGTCGACGGAGTTAGAGACGGAAGCTGAAAACGCGGGCTTCGAGATACTGACTATTGATCAGGTCTCACCGAGCTTCGGGGCTGATACACAGCTTATGGCGCTTGGCGGGGTTGCTGTTGCCTTCCTCGGCATGAGTCTGCTGGTCTTTGCGATGTTCCGCACGTTCGTCCCATCGATTGCGGTGGTCGCCTCGGCGTTTTCGGATATCATGATCCCGCTGGCGATGATGAATCTCCTGGGAATTAATCTCACTCTCGGGACGGTGGCCGCGCTGTTGATGTTGATCGGATACAGCGTCGACTCCGATATTCTGTTAAATAACAGTATTTTGCGCCGGACCGGCGATTTCTACGAGTCGACACACCGCGCGATGCGGACCGGGGTGACGATGACACTCACCTCGATGTCAGCGATGGCTGTGATGACGATTCTGGCTTACATTTTCGGCATCCAGATCATGACCGCCATCGGGCTTATTCTGGTTGTTGGGCTGGCGGCTGATCTGATGAACACCTATCTGTTGAACGTCACGCTGCTTCGCTGGTACGTCCACGAGGGGGTCAAACGATGATCGGCAAAATCAAATCGAACTGGCGGGTGACGATGCTGATCGTCTTTGTTTTGGCAGCGACGATTGTGCTGTTCGTCCCGGCGTTCGACGCCTCCGACGAACAGATCGGCAACGAATCAGAGCAGGCCCAGACACTGACGAACCTCCAGTACGGGCTTGATCTGGCCGGCGGTACGCGGATTCGGGCCCCGCTGATGGGAATGACTGCCGAAGGCGTTGAGTTCGGTGGTGACAGCGAGGCTCAGGTTGCGGCGGCAGTTGCCAACGAGTTACCCGACTCTGGGACCACTGACGTGATCGCCCGCCAAGAGTTCGAAGACGAACCGGGTACGGTTGAGATGGTCGACCCTGACGTTTCGGACTCCGAGTTCGCCGAGGCGATGGACGCAGCCGGCTACGAGTACGACGAAATCCGGGACGGACTCACTGCCGAAACCCGCGAAGAGGCGATCTCCGTGCTTGAAGGGAAAGTAAACCAGGCAGGGCTCTCCGGAAGTACTGTCCAAGAGGTTGCCACCGGCACCGGTGAGTTCTTCATTCTCGTCGAAGTGCCCGGTGAGGACCGACAGGATGTTATCGACCTCATCCAGGAACGCGGGGAGGTTCGGATCGATATCTACCATCAAGACGATGATGGCGAGTACACGACCGAACGCGAGGCACTCACCAGAAACGACTTCCAGAGCATCGGAACGGCGAGCCAAAACGACCAGAGTGGACCGCACGTTCCGGTGACGGTCAGACAGGACTCTGCCGAGGAGTTCCAGGACCTGGTTGTTGAGACCGGTGTTGCGGGCCCACAGGGATCGCAGTGTACCTACGAACAGGACCCACAGAACACCGACCCATGTCTGTTGTTGGTGGTCGACGGTGAGGTCGTCAACTCGTTCGGGATGAATCCCGGGCTTGCTGACAGCATGCGGAGCGGGTCGTGGGCACAGGATTCGAGCTTCATCCTGACGACCAACTCCTTCGAGGACGCCCAGCGCATCTCGATCAACCTGCGTGCTGGCGCGCTGCCGGCCCAGCTCGATGTACTTGGCGGCACGACCTCGTTCATCTCGCCCACACAGGGTGAGAACTTCCGGACGAACGCGCTGATCGTCGGCATCATGTCGGTGCTTACGGTCGCCGGAGTTGTCTTCCTGCGATACCGTGAGCCGAAAGTCGCGCTGCCGATGATCGTCACCG
>CAZOOU010000009.1:0-20122 GCA_964581495.1 uncultured Haloferacaceae archaeon | reverse complement strand
CCGCCGTCGAGAACTACCGAGGCGTTCTCTCGCGGCTCACACTCCTTGCGGACGATCTCGACGACACCAGCCAGGAGCTGAGCGCCAACAGCGAGGAGGTCACTGCCTCCATCGAGGAGATCAGCCAGTCGACCGAGGAGATGGCCGGCGGCAGCCAGGAGCTGGCCGAACAGACCGACGAGGCGGAGATGGCCGCCTCGAATCTGACCGCGACAATCGAGGAGATCACCGCCTCCGTCCAGCAGATCGACGCCGAAACCTCCGAAGCCAGCAAGCTCGCCATCGAGGGTGTCGAGGAGGGCACCGAGGCCGTCGACCGCATCCGGACGGCGACCGACGCCACCTCGGAGATCACCGACGAGGTTCGGACGCTCGAATCGAAAATGGAGGCCGTCGGCGAGGCACTCGATGTGATCAGCGACATCGCCGAACAGACCAACCTGCTCGCGCTCAACGCCTCAATTGAGGCCGCCCGCGCGGGCGAGGAGGGCGACGGGTTTGCCGTCGTCGCCGACGAGGTCAAAACGCTCGCCGAAGAGTCCAAGGAGTCGGCCGCAGAAATCGAGTCGATCATCACCGACGCCCAAGACCAGACCGCCGCCGTCGCCGACCAGATCGTCGGCACCAACGCGGAGGTGAGCGCGGGAGCCGACGCCGTCGAGGGGGTCGTCGACCAGCTCGATGAGATCGAATCGACCGTCGAAGAGGTGAGTGCGGCAACTGGTGAGGTCAGCGACGCCGTCGAACAGCAGGCCGAAAACATGGACAGCTTCGGCTCGACCATCGACAACGCGGCCTCGATGAGCGAAGAGATGTCGGCGTCCGTCCAGCAGATCTCGGCCGGTCTCGAACAGCAGTCGACCGCGACCGACCGGGTTGCCAATCGGGCCACCGACCTGAGTGCGACCAGCGAGGAGCTGTACGACCGCATCGATCAGTTCCGCTTGGATACGGACGAGTCAGCCGAGATCGACGACATCGACGCCTGATCAGGCTGGGTCGGTCGGGACGATTTCGATCTCGACGCTCTCGGGGTCGACGCCGATGCGGGCGAACTGGGTTTTGATGTGTTCGTCGGCCGCATCGAGTGCCTGCTGGCGGGTTTCGAACCCCTGTGGCATCGGTGATTCAAAGGCGATTCTGATCTCTCGACCCTCCAGTTCCATCGCCGTCCCGCCGCTTTCGACCTCGTAAAAGGCATCGCACACCCAGACGTATGGGGCGTCTTCGTCCGGTGCGCCCTTGTATGTCGGCGGCTCTTCGCCTCGCTCGAAGACGGTGCCCGTCAGTGCCGTCCCGCCGCCGTATCCCCGGACGAGTAACATACCGTCTATAGGCGACCAGCATACAAAAACACCGCCCGTCGTTCGGCTGGCCGTACCGTCGACTGGGCCAGGTCTCGTGGTCGCGAATCACCAGCGCCGAAGTACTCTTCTGTCTCGTGTGATTCTATTACACATGATCGGGCGACGCCAATTCCAGCTATGATTCCCAGTTGGCTTCCAGCGATGACGATGGTTTCGGGGACACTCGTCGGCGTTGGATATGCAGTCGGGAAGCTACACATCAGGCGACTCGCGTTCGCTGGCGGTGAATCCCGCTATCCGCAGTTGGTCCAGAAAGCCGTCAGTGCGTACCGCACCGAGAACCTCGTCAGTGAACTCCAAGAGCATGATAATCGGTGAGCTGTGGCTTGTGAGTCTAGGGTGGATCGGTGTTGCAGCGGTGCTCGCCCTCGGAGCACTGCTGTTCGGCTACTACTGTGCGCTCAAACAGACAATCAACTGTGCCGACGTCACTCCTGCTGACGAACCGCTGTTCGATCGGGAGGACTCGTCCGACGAGACAATGTTGCTTTCGGCCGATCAGATCGACCAGCGTACCGACTGGAACGACGACGACTCGGAGTGAGTACGGCCACAGCGTTCAGCGTCGGATCTTGGACGTTGCTACTCGGTGACAGAACTGATCGTCTCTCGGACGCGCTCCCAGTGGCTTCCCTTCCAGAAGTACTGATCGCACTCCTCGCACTGCCAGATGTTGGAGACTGTGTCCGGCGCGTGCTCCGGTCGCTGTTCGGGACGTCGAGCCGTGGTGCGGCCGTTGCAGACACTACAGCGTTCGGGTTCGGCCGGAAGCGTGATGTCGATACCGTGGTCGTGCAGCTCGGCGAGTTGTCCCTCGATTTGACGGGACGCAAGCAGCACTGCGTCGTCGGCCTGCTCAACAAGCGCTCGGTCCCGGGTAACTATTGTCCGGCCGGTCGACGCTGCCAGCGTGCGGATCGCATCGTCGGACTCGACGCCTTCCTCTTGTGCGTACTGCGTATCGTAGCCGCACATCCGCAGGTACGTGGTGAGTTTGCCGAGCATCACGTCACACAGCAGCCGAGGTCCCATACCACGGCTACGCGTTTGAATCAAATCAATTAGTTGCCGGCTTCGCGTTCCACGAGGAGCCGCTCCACGAGGAGCTGCTCCACGAGCCGACGCAGTCGACTCTCGACGGTGAGACTGTCGACTCGGGAGTTCGGCCAGTCGCTGTGCGTTCCGTCTCCGTCGACAGCCTGCGTCTTACTCCCTCGGTGTCTGTGGCGACGCCAACAGATCGAGCAGCGTCTCGACCGCGACCGCGGGCTCTTCGTGGAGAATCCAGTGAGTCGCCCCGTCGACCATCCGGAGCTCGCCGTCAGTGCAGTACTCGATGCTTCTGTGGGCCATCTCGCTGTCGAGATACTCGTCGTCGGCACCCCACAGAATCCGCGTTGGCACGTCGACCTGCTGGCGAACCGGCTGGGGACGCGCCCGCACAATCGCCCGATACCAGTTGACCATTCCTGTCAGCGCGCCGGGCTGTGACCACGCCAGCCGATAACGGTCGATGTCGGTTTCGGTAAAGGCGTCCGGTCGACTGCTTGACGTCAGGGCGTCGGCCAACAGCCAGTAGTTCCCGAGCCGGGAGGTCAGCTCCGGCAGATACGGCACCTGAAACCACCCAACGTACCAGCTGTTTTTGCGCTGGCTCCAGCTCGTCCGCAGCGTTCGTTCGAACACCGTCGGATGTGGGACGTTGACAATACAGAGCCGCGAAAGGCGGTCAGGGTATTCCAGGGCGAGCCACCACGCGACTGCAGCTCCCCAGTCGTGGCCCGCCACGGCCGCCTTGTCGTAGCCGAGGGCGTCGACCAGCCCGACGATGTCGGCCGCAAGCTCGCGGATGTGGTAGCTACTCACGTCGCTGGGTTTGTCGCTCAGGTTGTAGCCGCGCTGGTCCGGGATGACGACGCGGTAGCCCGCTTTCGCCAGCGGGTCGAGCTGTCTGTGCCAGCCGTACCAGCATTCGGGAAAGCCGTGCAGGAGGACGACAAGGGGGCCGTCGTCGGGGCCGGCCTGGACGGTGTGGAGACGCACACCGTTGGTCTCGACGAAGACGGACTCGGCGTCGACCCGATCCAGAACAGTGGCATCGAGTGTGTCCATATCAGTTGTACGCCGAGGCCGGCCAAATACTGTGGGGACGGCTCAGACCGAAAACAGTGATTCGGCGTCGAGCTTCTGTTTTTCGTAAAAGCCGCGGCCTTTAAGTCGGGGGACGGGATGGAGATGCAGCGTCTCGGTCGACAGCTCGAACAGCAGCGGAAACACGCTCGTCCGGCGGTCGGCGACGGTGTACTCCTCGGTCGCAAACTCGATGAGCTCGTCGCTGAGCTCCGTATCCGCAAACACGATGTAGCCAAAGAGGTTTTTCACCCCGCCCGGCTGGGTGGGTGCGATCTCGCTCAACACGCCACGGAACGACTCGGCTGTCTGTTTGAGTGCGGATTCGTCGACCCCCTCGCCCTCGACAACCGTCACACAGACATGTGTCACACCGATCGTCGGATCCTCGGTTTCCTTGTGCCATACTGTTTCGAACTCGTCGACCTCGGTCGGCTCGTAGTCTGCTTCGTCGAGCGCGTCTTCGACGCGATCACGATAGCTCTGAGCGTCCATATACAGACCACAAACGACTGTTGTATATGTTATTCGGTGTTCAGTCGGTCGATTGAGGTGAATGTGACGAGCCAAGGACATTTAGTGATCGATGCCCACGTTCGGATATGAGAGGCGATCCCGACTCGACGGCACTCCTCGTCGTCGACATGCAGAACGGCTTTTGTCACCCCGACGGCTCGCTGTACGCCCCCGGCAGCGAGGCTGCCATCGAACCCGTCGCCCAACTCGTCGAGCGCGCACGCGAGGCCGACGTGCAGGTGATCTACACCCGAGACGTCCATCCGCCCGACCAGTTCGAGGATGCCCACTACTACGACGAGTTCGACCGCTGGGGCGAACACGTCGTCGAAGGATCGTGGGAGGCCGAGATCGTCGACGAGCTCCGGGTCACCGACGAGGACCACGTCGTCGTCAAACACACCTACGACGCCTTTTATCAGACCGAACTGGAGGGCTGGCTCACCGCCCATGGCATCGACACCCTGCTGTTCTGTGGGACGCTCGCCAACGTCTGTGTGTTCCACAGCGCGGGCAGCGCGGGGCTCCGGGATTTCAAACCCGTCCTCGTCGAGGACGCGCTGGGCTACATCGAGACGGCCCACCACGAGTACGCGGTTGAGCACACCGAGTTCCTGTTCGGCGAGTCGACGACGCGCGACGAGCTCACGTTCGAGTCGGCAACCGAATAGCTAATGAGCCGCCACCGGCGAGTTGCGGTATGACTGCAGGCGAGCTTCGGTTCGTTCCGGACCACCCCGATATCCACCGTCTCGATACGGGTATGTACGATGTCGACGGCTACGGCTCGGTGTACATTCTCGATGTCGACGAACCTGCCATCGTCGACACCGGTATCGGCACCAACCGGGAGTACATTTTTGAGGCCCTCGACGACCTTGAGATCGACGAGCTGTCGTACATTATCCCGACCCACGCCCATCTCGATCACGCCGGCGGCGCGGGGTTTCTTGCCGAAGCGTTTGCGGACGCCGAGGTGCTCGTCCACGAACGCGCGGTCGACCATCTGGTCGATCCGAGTCGACTCGTCGAAGGAACCAAAGCCGCCGTCGGCGAGATGTGGAAACATTATACGGAGCCGAAACCCGTCCCCGAAGCCCAGATCAGCGGGCTCGAAGACGGCGACGAGGTCGACCTCGGTAGCCTGCGCCTAACGGCCCACGAGGCTCCCGGCCACGCCCCCCACCAGCACGTCTTCGAGAGCGACACCGGCGTCGTCTTTACGGCCGACGCCGCCGGGCTCTATGTCCACCTGCGAAACGAGATCCGGGTCACCTCGCCGCCGCCGCAGTTCGATGTCGACCAGTGTTTGACGGATGTGTCGATGATCCAGTCGCTCGATCCCGAGCTGCTCTGTTTCGCCCATTTCGGCCCCCGGACCTACAACGAGGATCTCCTCGACGCCTACAAACGGTCGCTGGTCGAGTGGGTCGAAGCTGTCCGCCAACAACGCGACGAACTCGGCGACGACGAGCAGGTGATCCAGCATTTCGCCGATCACACCGAGCTCACCGAGATCTGGGGCGACGAGAAGGGTCGCGAGGAAGCCAAACTCAACGCCCGGGGCGCGCTGGCGTTTCTCGACCGCACCGACCAGTAGCCGGCAATGAGTGATCTGCGACTGCTCGACGGTGAGCCACAATGACCCGCCGCGCCGAGGCTGAAGCCGAGTTCGAACATCCCATCTTCGAGGCCGAAACAATCCCTGAGCTGTTTGGATCGACGGTTAGTCGACACCCAGCGAAGCCAGCCCAGTCGTACAAGGGCGGCGTCTACGACCGCTCGCTGGTCGACGCGGGAGCGATTCCGCCAGCCCCAGCCGGCGAGTTTGCAGACCTCTCATACAGCGATTTCGACAGGGTCGTCCGTCGACTCGCCGCGGGGCTCCGTGCATCGGGACTCGCTTTCGGCGACCGGCTGGCAATCGCCTCGCATACCCGCATGGAGTGGACCCAGCTCGATCTCGCCGCGCTATCGGCCGGCGGCGTGGTGTCGACGATCTACCCGTCCGCAACCAGCGACCGTCTCGAATACCTGCTTTCGGACTGCGACCCAGCCGGCATCGTCGTCGAAAACGCCGATCTGTTGAGGCGGCTGTTGACCATTGAGGACGAACTCGATTTTGAGCCTGAATTTATCGCCGTTATAGACTCCCTACCGGACGGCAGCGGGATGGCGGCGGCCGCGCGGGACCGCGACGACATCCTCACAGTAGGGACACTCTACGAGCGTGGGGCGGCCGGATTCGACGCCGAGCAGGTCGACTCGTGGGTCGAAGCCATCCAGCCCGACGATCTGGCGAGTATTGTCTACACCTCGGGGACGACCGGCCAGCCGCGCGGCGTTCGACTCACTCATCGGAACGTCTGTGCCAACGTCGACCAGACCTTTCGGCGGTTTGGCCCCCGACCGGATCGAACGGCCGGCCCTTGGATCGACCACTCGACGCGGCATCTCTCGGTGCTGCCGTTGGCCCACGTCTTCGAGCGGCTCGCCGGCTCGTTTTTAATGCTTGGGGCGGGTGCAACCGTCGCCTACGCGGCTTCGACCGACACGCTGGGCGAGGATTTCGGACTGGTCGAACCCACGGTAATCACGGGTGTCCCCCGGCTCTACCAGCAGCTTTTCGCGCGGTTCGAGGCGTCAGCCAGCGAATCGACTGTCGGAAGTCGGCTGTTTCAGTGGGCTGCGTCGGTCGCCGACCGATTCCACCGGGCTGCGTCGCCGAGTCGACGCCTCCGGGTGGCACATGCGGTGGCCGACCGGCTCGTCTACGGTAAAATCAGAACAGGGCTCGGCGGCAGTCTCGAACTCTGTATCAGCGGCGGCGACAGCCTCTCGGCGGAGCTGTGTGCGATCTTCAACGGGATGGGGATACGGCTCGTCGAGGGCTACGGTCTCACCGAAGCCGCGCCGGTCGTCAGCGCGAACCCGCCGGAGGCCCTTCAGGTCGGCACCATCGGCCCGCCGCTTTCCGGGCTTGACGTTCAGCTCGATGAGCGCGTCGACGCCGGGGCTGGGGCCAGCGAGGACGGTCTCGACGGGGCAGCTGTCGGCGAGCTCCTGGTTCGCGGGCCGAACGTGACCGCGGGCTACTGGAACTGCCCCGAAGCAACCGACGCCGCGTTCGTCACGCTCGATGACGCCGATGGCGAACCCGGTGGAGATGACACCAACCGGTGGCTCCGCACTGGCGATATCGTCGCCCGCCGACCCTCGGGCTATCTGGAGTTTCTGGCCCGTCGGACGGAACTGCTGGTGCTTTCGACCGGTAAAAACGTCGCACCAGCACCTATCGAGGACGCCCTCGAAGCCCAGCCACCGGTCGACCAAGCCGTCGTCGTCGGTGACAGCCGGCCGTTCGTCGCCGCGCTTGTCGTTCCGACCGCCGCGGCCGCTGCACGGGAGGCTGACCACCGACAGAGCCGAGTCAACGACGCCGTCGAGTCGGTCAACGCCTCGCTCGAACCGCACGAACGAATCGGAGCGGCTCGACTCCTCGATGATCCGTTGACTGTCGACAACGGGCTGCTGACACCGACGATGAAACCGCGGCGAGCAGCAATCGCCGAGCGGTACGCTGACGAAATCGACGCGCTGTACGACGGGAACTGACTTGGGGCAGACGCCCGGAGACGGTGTATGCCCAGCTACGATCTCTCCCAGCCGATTGCAGATGGTATGCCTGTTTATCCAGAGGATCCGCCGGTCGACGTCGAACCTGTGGCCACCCTTGAGTCCGACGGCTACCGCCAGACTGCTCTCGACATCGACACCCACACGGGCACCCATATCGACGCGCCGGCGCACATGATCGCCGACGGCCGAACCATCGACGAGTTTCCAGTCGAGACGTTTCGGTTTGCCGCCCACCGTGTCGACTGCACTGGGCTCGATCCACGGGCCGAAATCGGTCTGGCCGAACTGACTGCCGAGAGCAACGGTGGCCTTCCGGAGGCTGTCGATCTGATCGTCGTCCAGACGGGCTGGGACGACTACTGGGGGACTGACTGCTATTTTGACCATCCGTATATAAACATCGAGGCTGCCGACTGGCTGGTCGACCACGACGTACATCTCGCTATCGACGCACCAAATGTCGATCCGACGCCGACCAGCCGAGCGACGGCCAACGAGTCGGAGGGGTATCCGGTCCACCAGAGGCTTTTGAGTAGTGACCGACTACTCTTGGAAAACCTTCGTGGCTTAGACAGGCTCCCGGTGCAATTCGAACTGCATGC
Source organism: uncultured Haloferacaceae archaeon (assembly GCA_964581495.1). Classification (GTDB taxonomy): domain Archaea; phylum Halobacteriota; class Halobacteria; order Halobacteriales; family Haloferacaceae; genus Halohasta. The sequence continues at coordinate 11,868 of CAZOOU010000009.1, read as the reverse complement.
CTATCCGCTTTTGATCCACGAGGGCGACGGCGCGCCCGTCCGAGCGGTTGCCGTGGTCGACGACTGACTCACACTGACCAGTAGCCGTCGACTACGTCCCGTAGGCAGCGACTACTTATAAACAATTGACCGCACAAGCTATCGTTTCAGCCGTTCTTTCTGTGCTATGGCTCGCGTTCCACACATCACCGAGGCTGATCTCCCACCGAAACAGCAGGATCTGTTGGTCTCGGCACTCCAGGGTCGGGAACTCAACATCTATCGAACGGTCGGCAACAACCCGTCGGTGCTGTACGGCCTTCGAACACTGCTCGGCAGCCTCTGGCGGGATTCGGGGCTTGATCCCGCCCAGCGCGAACTCGTGGTTTTGGCAGTCGCCCGAGAGACCGACTCGACGTACGCCTGGCATCAGCACGTCGCCATCGCTCGTGATGTTGGCGTTTCGGACGCCGATATTCTCGCCGTTGCTGCTGGCGAGCTCGAGTCGTTCGACCGTGCCGAGCGACTGCTCGTCGAGTATGCGCTCGCTACTGTGCGCGGCAATCTTGACGACGCGCTTGCCGACCGCCTTGCAGTCACGTTCGACGACGAGACAGTTGTCGGCGTCACCACGCTTGCCAGCGGGTATCTCATGATCGCCCGACTCCTTGACGCATTGGCCGTCGAGACCGAAACACCGTTTGTCGGCTGGGATCTCGCGGTCAGCGACTGAACTCGATTGCCGCGCCCTGACCGAAGCCGACACAGAGCGTCGCCAGCCCGCGGTCGACCTCGCGTTTGTTCATCTCGTGAATCAACGTCACAGGGAGCCGCGCGCCGGAGGCTCCCAGCGGGTGGCCCAGCGCGATGGCTCCACCGTTGACGTTGAGCCGGTCGTCGTCGACCCCGAGTTCGCGCTGACAGTAGACGGTCTGGCTCGCAAACGCCTCGTTGAGTTCGACCAGATCGTAGTCGTTGATGGAGCGTCCGGCACGATCCAGCAGGCCGCGGGTTGCCGGTACCGGACCGATCCCCATAATCGTGGGGTCGACGCCAGCAACGTGGTTGGTGCCGACTGCGGCCAGAATCGGGAGGCCGTGATCCGTGGCGAACTGGTGGCTCGTCACGAGCACCCCGGCCGCCCCGTCCGAGATCTGGGAGGCGTTGCCGGCTGTGACCGTGCCGTCGCCTTTAAATACGGGATCGAGGTTGACGAGCGCGTCCAAGGTAGTCTCCCGCCTGATGCCTTCGTCTTCGGTGATTGGTCCGTCGTCGGTGTCGACGGCGACGAGCTCGTCGTCGAACCGCCCCGAGTCGGTGGCTTCGGCGGCGCGCTGGTGGCTGCGGAGCGCGTACTCGTCTTGGTCGACTCGCGACACGTCGTACTCGCTGGCAACGGTTTCAGCGGTCATCCCCATCTGCAGGGCACCGATGTTGTACTGTTCGGCGAGCGCGGGATGGAGATGCTGGTAGGCCTCGCCGTCCATCGGCACCCGCGACATGTTCTCGACGCCGCCGGCGAGAATGCACTCTCGATTGCCTGCCGCGATGGCGTCGGCCGCCGAGATGATCGCCTGCATCGAGGAGGCACACCAGCGATTGATCGTTGCTGCCGGGACACTCTCACCAAGATCAGAAAGCAGGGCGATCACGCGGGCGATGTTGTTGTCCTGTTCGGTTCGCTGTTGGGCACAGCCCCACAGCAGATCCTCGATCTGGTCGCCTGTAAGGCCGGTTTCGTCGAGAAGCTGGTCGACGACAGCCACGGAGAGCTCCTCGCTTCGGACGTTCGCAAACACGCCATCCCGGGTACCTTGGGGCGTTCGGTAGGCTGCTGCAATGACTGGGGTTGACATAGGCACACAAGACGGTCGACTGTATAAAAGGCCGCGGCGGAGCCGGTGGGGGCGTTTCGAGCGATTCAAGTAGCTGCTGGTGCTCAACTCGGAGTATGAAAGATCAGGGACGCTCGACGCGAAAGCGAACAGGCGGTCGACTCAAACACTTCAATAAAAAGAAACGCCACCAGCTGGGCCGCGAGCCAGCCGAAACCACCGTCGGCGAAACACGCCTCCAGTTCATCGATTCGCGCGGCAACGAACAGAAACTCCGCGCACTGTCGACGAACGTCGCCCAGCTGTCCGCGGATGGCGAGACAACCGAAGTCGAAATCGAAAACGTCGTCGAGAACCCCTCGAACGTCAACTACGTCCGCCGAAACATCATCACGAAAGGCGCGGTCATCGAAACCAGCGAGGGCAAAGCCCGCGTGACCTCCCGACCCGGCCAGTCCGGTCAGGTCAACGCCGTCGCCATCGAATAACGCCGCTTTTCGTTTCGTCGCTTACAAGCCATCAGCCCCGTAGTGGCAGGTATGGAGCTCTCGACGTTTACCAACCGATTAGACGACCGACTTTCGACCGCCGAATACAGCGATGTCGACGCAAGCGCGAACGGTCTCCAGGTCGGCCCGCCTGAGGCTGAGATCGATCACGTGGCGTTCGCCGTCGACGCCGCCGAAGCAACTATCGAGGCGGCCGCCGACGCTGGCGCAGACGCACTCATCGTCCACCACGGGCTGTCGTGGGGCGGCATCGAACGTGTCACCGACCGCCAGTACGGCCGGATCGCCGCGCTCATAGAAAACGAGATCGCGCTCTACGTCTCGCATCTCCCGCTTGATGGCCACCAAGAGCTCGGCAACGCCGCCGGCATCGCCGACGTCCTGGATCTCGAATCGACCCACCCGTTCGGCTCGATGGGGCCGGTCACGATCGGCCAGCAGGGTGAGTTCGCCGAGCCGGAGTCAGTCGACACCGTCGTCGAGACGCTGTCGGCCGAACTCGAAGACGGTGGCGACGGAATACAGTTGCTCGATTTCGGACCCAAGGAGATCGAACAGGTCGCCATCGTCACCGGCAGCGGCGTCGACTGGCTGGATGAAGCCATCGCGGCCGGGGCTGACCTCCTCATTACTGGTGAGGGCAAACAACAGGTCTATCATGCGGCCCGCGAGGCCGGAATCGGTGTGCTGTTAGTGGGCCACTACGCCTCCGAGACGTTCGGCGTCCAAAGGCTTGAGACACTCGTCGACGACTGGGATCTCTCAACGAGCTACCACAGCCATCCGACCGGCCTGTAGCTGGAGCTTTCAGAGCTGATATTCGCGTGATGTGGTTTTATTATACAAGATTTCATACTAGTTGGCATCACTATGAGTACGGACGCACAGTCATCGTTGATACGCGACAGTTACGGGGCAAAACTGACGCTATCACTACTCGGGGTCGTTGGAATTGTTGTCGGGGCGGGGTTGTTCGTGTATCTCGAAGCCGCGGGCTCGCTCGGTGCCGAAAGCGGCGTTATCGGATCGAGTATTCTCGGATTAATCCTGCTGACGGTGATCAGCCTTGCACTAATCGGCGTCACGATCGGGAGCCAGACGATCATCTCGCTGCGACATCTCGCCGGCAAGGCCGACCGAATGGCCGACGGCGATCTGAACGTCGACCTCGAAACCACGCGGTCCGACGAGATCGGCCAGCTGTACCGCTCGTTCGACGCGATGCGCCGGTCGCTTCGCCAAGAGATCGCGGCCGCAGACGAAGCCAGAGAGAACGCCGAGGAGGCCAAAGCCGACGCCCAAGAGGCCAAAGACGAGATGGAACGCCGCGCCGAACGCATCGAAGGGCAGGCCGAACGCTACGAACGGACGATGCGGCAGGTTGCCAACGGTGATCTCACCCAGCGGGTCGACCCACAGAGCGAAAGCGATGCCATGGAGCAGGTCGGCCTCGCGTTCAACGAGATGCTCGACGAGCTCGAAGCCACCGTCGGCGAGGTGACGACGTTCGCCGATACGGTCGGCGAGGCCGCAAGCGGCGTCGACAACCACGCCGGGGAGCTCAAACGCACCAGTGGGGGCGTCTCGGAGGCCGTCGAAGAGATCTCCGACGGCGCACACACCCAGACCAAAAACCTCCGGGAGGTCGCCAACGAGATGGACGGCCTCTCCTCAGGTGCTGAAGAGGTCGCCGCAACCGTCGAGACGGTGGCCAACACGACCGAAAACGCGACCGAAGCCGGTACCGAAGGTGAGTCCGCGGCCGCCGACGCACTCGAACAGATGGCTGCCGTCGAAGAGACGACCGACGAGACGATGGAAGACATCGAGACGCTCGACGAGGAGATGACCGAGATCGGCGAAATCGCAGATATGATCAGCGAGATCGCCGAACAGACCAACCTCTTGGCGCTCAACGCCTCCATCGAGGCCGCCCGTGCCGGCGAGGAAGGCGCTGGGTTCGCAGTCGTCGCCGAAGAGGTCAAATCGCTTGCCGAGGAGACCAAAGACGCCGCCAGCGAAATCGACGGCAAAATCCAGAGCGTCCAAGAACGCACTGGCGAAGCCGTTGCAGGGATGGACGAAACCACGGTCCGAATCAGCCAAGGTGTCGAGACCGTCGAAGGGGCGATCGACCAGCTTAACAACGTCATCGAGTACGTCGAAGAGATCGACAGCTCGATGAGCGAGATCAACCAGACGACCGAAGACCAAGCCCGTGCGGCCGGCGCGGTCGTCGAGATGATCGACGAGGTCGCCGAAATCAGCGAGCAAACGTCCAACGCGGCCGACAACGTGACCGACACCACCGAACAACAGCTCGACAGCCTCCAGACGGTCGAACGCGAGGCTGCTGAGCTCGGCTCGCAGGCCGAAAAGCTCCGAAGCGCGCTTGCACAGTTCGATGTCGACGCCAGCGGGTCGGGCGGCTCGACTGTTGGCAACCGGATCACCGTCGACAACTCATCGTCTGCCGGTGGCTCGATGGCAGCCACTGATGGCGGCGAGCCCGATGACGACGACAGCGGGTTCCAGTTCGGTGTTGATAAATGATCCTGACAGTCGAACAGTGGGCACTGGTCGGCGCGCTCGCGCTGGCGGCCGGCACGCTGCCTTCGGTCTACTATCTGTTCACCGATCCGAAGAATAAGCTCTACTACGGAATTCTCGCGGCGATCACGAGCATTGCAGCGATCTCATACACGCTCACGTCCGTCGGCATTGGCTCGATCCCGGTCGACGGAGCGACCTTCTATGCGCCTCGGTACGTCGACTGGTTGTTGACGACGCCACTCCTTATTCTGTATATGGCGCTGCTCTGCAAACCGGGCAAAAAGCTCTATGGGCTGTTGCTCGGCCTGGACGTCGCGTTGATCCTGTTTGGCGTGGCCGCGATCTTCACTGAGGGCGCGCTTTCGTTTGCCCTGTTCGGTGCCGGCACCGTGGCGTATCTCGGTTTGGCCTACCTCCTTGTCGTCGAACTCCCTGCCAAAGCCGACTTCGGGACCGACCGCGTGGCGATGGTCTTTAGCAAACTCCGGAACGTGACGGTCGTCCTCTGGACGATGTACCCCATCGTCTGGCTGCTCGCGCCCGTCGGCTTCGGCTTTTTGTTGCCGAGCACCGAGATGCTGGTGATCGTCTATCTGGACATCATCACCAAAGTCGGCTTCGCCATCCTCGCGCTGTTCGGCCGGGATGCGCTCGGTTCGCTGACCGACGATCCGCTGGCGATGGATGTCACCGGCGAAACCGTCGACAGTACGGACCCAACACTCGCCGACTAACTGGCTGAGACGGATCCTCGTTTTATTTGTGGCCGCCGTCGGTTGCCACGTTCGCCGCCGACACCAGCGAGTCGAACGACTCGATACGGTAATCACCCAACACACACCGCCCGCGGCGGGCCGGATCGTGGCGTTCGATATGAATGCCATCGAGACCGGCGTTCCAGGCCGCGCCGATATCGCTCTCGCCGTCGCCCGCGAGCACCCCACACTGGTGGCTGTCGACTCCCATGTTTGCCATCGCATGTGCGACCGGCGCGGGGTCGGGTTTCCAGCCCAGTTGTTCGTCACAGCAGACGACCGTCTCGAAGTAGTCGGCGATGTCGAGATGCGCCAACACGGGCTCGGTTAAAAAGGTTTGACAGTGAGTGACAACGCCCGTCGGCACGCCCTGACGGTCGAGTTCGGTCATGAACTCGGCGGCATCCTCGTGGAGATAGGTCGCTTCGGCACGAACTTGCGGCTGTTCTTCGTCGTGAAAGATGGCCCAAAACGCCTCGGGATCGATGCCCCACGCCCGAAGCTGTGGGTCACGCGAACCGCCCAGCCCATGCCAGAGGATTTCGGCCTCGCGGTCGCTAAACGACCGACCCAGCCGGTCGCCGACACGGTCGAACACTGCTCGCGTGTAGGCCCACTCGGTGTCGATCAGCGTCCCGTCGAGATCAAACAGCCAAAAATCGTAGGCATCGAGATCCATCGGACCAAACGGTATGCGGCCGGGGTATATGTGTGTTACGGCGTGACAACCCGGTCGACAACCGGTTACTCGCTGCGGACGTGGATCGAACTCCCCAGATGGTTGTGCAGGGCCTCGTCGACCGACTCAGCGTTGAATCGCTCGACATCGGCGGCAATCGCTGTTTTGAGTGCGTCCAGATACGCGCGGTCGGTTTCGAGTTCGCTGAACGACACGCTGTCGACGGCGACGCCCAGTCGGGTTTCGAACCGCTCGCGGAGATGGCTCTCGTCGTTCGCGTTGCCGCCCCAGAGGTTCCGCTGAAAGAACAGCCACCCCTCGTCGCCGGGCGCGGCGGCGGGCACTCTGAGGACGGTTTCGAACTCGTTTGGGTCGGCGCGGACGCCCTCGGGATCGAGCCGGAAGCCGACCCGAAAGACGTAGGCAGCCATCAGAACTCGTCGTCGAACTGTTCGGCCATCTCGAGATCAATCTCGGTGATGCCGCCGGCCTCGTGGTTGGTCAGTCGGACCTCGACGGACCGAAACCCAATGATAATCTCGGGGTGGTGGAACTCCTCGTCGGCGATTTCGGCGATATCGCGGACGAACCCGACACCAGTGAGATAGTCGTCGAACTCGTAGGTCCGAACGATTTCGTCGCCCTCGCGGTCCCAGTCGGCTGGCAGCTGGTCGTCGACTTCCTCGGCTGAAAGTGTCATACAGAAACGTCGACCGCCGGCTCAATAACAGTTGGTGTTGTTGGGGTCAGTCCTCTGTCAACCCTTCGAGAACGTGAGACGGAATGTCATCACGGGAGACGCTGTCGGGGATCGTCTCGGGACGCTCCGTCGGCTGGGAGTCGGCGTGTTCGTCCATCTTGCCGGTTGGGATCTCGCCGTCGAACTCCGGGTTGAACAGCTGCATTGCCGTCTGGATCGTCGTCCAGTCGTCCTCGGCGGCCGCATCCCGGAGACTTTTGGTGGGTGCTGCAAGCAGTTGGCTGACCAGTGTGTCAGCCAGCGATTCGATGACTTCACGCTGTTTGTCGGTCAACTCGCCGTGGGAATCGAGTTTGGCGAACGCCGTGCCGACCTCCCGGTTTTTGACGCGCTCGGCGCTTTCGTACATCGTGCTGATCGCCTCGTCGGCGCGCTTGCGTTTGAACAGCGCCGTCAGGCGGCCGAACTCCTCGTCGATCATCGCTTCGACCTCCTGGGCGGCGGCCTCACGCCGACGGTGGGTCGACTCGGTGACCGACTGGAGTGCGTCGATATCGTAGACCTCCACGGTTGGGAGGTCGTCGGCCGCGGGGTTGATATCCCGTGGCTGGGCGAGATCGATACAGACTGTCCGGCCCGCCTCGGCCAATCCCTCAGCATGGAGTACGTACTCGGGGCTGCCGGTCGCCGAAATCACGACTGTCGCGGTTTCGGCTGCCGCCGCTGCGGCGTCCAGACCGATCGCACTCGCTTCGACGTCGACCGTTTCAGCGATATGCGTAGCGTGTGGAATCGTCCGGTTGGCGATCAAAAGGCGATCGACGCCGGCCGCAGCAAGCGAGTCGGCCGCCAGCGAGCCCATCTCGCCGGCTCCAACGACGAGTGCGGTCGCTCCCGTGAGGTCGGTCTCTCTGGCGGCGAGTTTGACTGCTGCCGAGCCAAGCGAGACGACGCCCTCGTTGATTTCGGTTTCAGTGCGCGCACGCTCGCCGACGTGAATCGCCTTCATAATGGCATCATCAAGCAGTGGGCCGATGCCGTCGGCCGACCGCGAGGCCTCGAAGGCGCTTTTGAACTGCCCGATAATCTGGTCTTCGCCGAGCACGAGCGATTCAAGCCCTGCGGCGACACGCATGAGATGCCGCAGACTCGATTCGTGATCCATGTGGTCGACCGCACCCTCTCGAACGTCGCTGACGATGTCGGCTAGTGCCGCGGGCCCCTGGTCGGCGCGGTCGGTGACGACGTATGCCTCGGTTCGGTTACAGGTCTGAAGCGCGAACGCTTCGGAGACGCCGGGTTCGGCCAGCAGTTCGGTGATGCGTGTGGCGATATCCGCACAGCTCGCTGCTTCGATCTCGTCTACTGTCGCGTTGGTATGCGAGACACTCACGCCTGTGATGACGCCAGTTCTAATCATCGCTTCCCACCCGTGTCGTCGTGTTCGGCTGCCATTACGCGCTCTGCCTCTTTTCGTGCGTTTGTCGTACCTGTATGTAAAGCCTTCCAAACGGTCGACGACTGGACAACAGACCGAAGGACAGCGCGACGATCCGTCGCCGACCGGTCGGTTTGTTTCAGGTCGGCTCGGAGCGTGCCGGTGAGTTCGGCCATCGCGCCCGCGTGTTCGATCTCAGCTTCGATCTGCTGGCGGAGATACCGCGAGAGTGTGGGACTCCGTCCACCTGTCGAGATTGCAACCGAGACGGGACCGTCCCGAACGGTCGCCGGCACGACGACGCTGCCGACGTCCCGCCCGCCGGATTTGTCGGTTCGATTTATCAGTACTCCACGCTCGCTGGCGGCCGCGGCGATCGCACCGTTGAGTTCGGTGTCGTCGGTGGCAGCGACAACCAACGCGGGGTCGACGCGGTCGATCCACTCGTCGACCGAGTCGGGGGCGGGAGCCGCCCGAATGCGGTCGACGGCGGCCAGTTCGGCCGAGTCAAAGCGGTCGTCGAACGTCGGCGAGATCACGACGACCCGTGCCTCGCGGACGAATCGTCGGGCTTTTCGAGAGCCGACGCTACCGCCGCCGAAAAGTAACACCGTCTCGTCGCTGAAATCGTGGTAGAGTGGAATCACGGGTGGGACACGCTGAAAGCTGACTGTTGGGTCGGTACCAGTGCTGTCGGGGCGACGCGCCGAACAGTCGCTCCGATACTGTCTATCCGTACTCAGTGATGCGGAAGAATAAGCGTCTCGGAGCGACTGTCAGCGAAGACCTGTGTTCGTCCCCGAACTATCACTGTCGACCACGACAGTTGATGGAGAACCAAATGTTTAGACAGGTGGCTCTCTGTTGATCAGCCAGACTGTCGCAGCGTTGGTACGACCGGGCGATGGGGCTCGCCTGCACAAACCGCCCGACCGGGCTGATGGCTCCTGGCGTTTACCCATGCACACCAGACAACTCCTCACACAGCTCGAACCGATTCTGTTGATTGCTGTCGGCGGCTTTGCCGGTGCGAATCTTCGATACGTTGTCGACCTGCTTGCAGGTGGGCTTTCAGGAACGTTTGTGGTCAATGTCGTGGGCAGTTTCGCACTCGCAGTGCTCGTCTACGATTCGATAGACCAGCCAGCGATTGCTGACAACTCGCGGCTCGTGTTCGGCACTGGCTTTCTGTCGTCGTTTACGACCTACAGCACCTTCGTGCTTGATACCATTCTCGTCGAGCCCACCGTCGCAGTCGGCTACGTTGGCGCGAGCTACTTGCTCGGCTTTGGGGCCGTGCTCGCGGGCCGACGGCTCGTGTTCGGAGGTGGCCGCTGATGGTGCTCGCCGAGCCGGCGTATCTGGTCGGCACCGGCGGAGCCATCGGTGCTGTGCTGCGGTATCTGACCGCGAACCTCGTGCTTCGATGGCGCGGGCCGACGAGCTTCCCGACGTCGACGCTGGTGGTCAACGTGATTGGTAGCTTCGTGCTTGGATTGCTCGTGTTTGGCGGTGCGAACAGCGACGCAATGCTTCTCGTTGGTGTCGGTATCTGTGGTGCCTTTACGACCTACTCGTCGTTCAGCGTCCAGACGGTCCGACTCTGGGAGGACGGCATGCGCGGCTATGCGGTCGTCAACGCTGTTGGCAACCTCGCGCTCAGCGGCCTCGCCGTTGGCGTCGCGTGGTTGCTGGTCGGCTGAGTCGGGCTGTATTGGAGGTAGTCACTGACTACGGCGTGTTAGTCGTCGACTGTTGATGCGTCCTCGGCTGGAATCGATACGTTCGACAGGTCGACTTCCAGTTCGTCGACCCAGTCGTTGAACGCCGCAACAAAGCCCTCGACATCGTCCGCCAGATTGCGCACATCGGGTGCCGACGGCGGGCTGTACTGCGAGAGCAGATAGATCCCGCCCTCGCCGCCGACCCGGAGATACGAGACCTGGCCGGCCTCCCATTTGAGTTCCCAGCGCGTTCCCCCAACCGTTCTCGAAAACATCCCGTACTCGGTGCCTTCGTATCGGTAGCACTGTTGGGCGATCTCGGTCGCAACCGACCGGATGGCCGCGACGATCCGGTCGCGGTCGGCGACGATGGCTTCGGTCGACCGCACGTCTGGAAACGTCGGCTCGATCTCGTCGAGTGTTCCCTCACGCGAGTCGACAAAATCGTTGTACGACTCGACGAACGCGGCGTAGTCGACCATTGCGTCGGCCAACGCCTCGGAGTCGGGTGGCTGTTTTGTCGAGATAACGTACGTTTCGGCCCCGCCTTTACTCTCGAACAGCAGGAACTCGAGGCGTCCAGCCTCGTATTTAAGCGTCCACTCGCCGCGGTTGGTGGTAAACGACCGTCGACCGTAGTCGCCACCCTCAAGCAGGGCGAGTTCGCGGGCAATCTCGCCGGCATGCGTTCGGACACGCTCGAGCACCGTCTCGCGGTGCGCCCGGAGCTCGGCTGTCGACGCCGTTTCGATATTCAGCCCGTCGGTCATTCACTCTCGGTAGGTCGACCGGGCGGATATGTCTATCCCTACTTCAGCAAGATAAATTTGGACAAATGTTGTATTGTAAAACAAATTAGTTCAAGTATTTGCTCTTACAATCGCAACTGTTATTTGATACAAGCTATTTTAGAGCAATAAGCAATACAAACTGTAAATGACATCCACACCTCACTCTTCGGATCGGCCGACGGTTCTCATTGTCGACGACGACCGCGATCTCGCGGATATGTATGCCTTTCAGCTTCGAGACAGCTACACCGTCCGGACGGTCTACAGTGCCCCTCAAGCGATCGACGCACTCGATGAGACGGTCGACGTGATGCTGCTCGACAGGCGGATGCCGCGGCTCTCCGGCAGTGATGTTCTGCAACGGGTTCGCGCCAGCGAGTACGACTGTCGGGTGATTATGATTACGGCCGTCGACCCGGCGTTCGACATCGTCGAGCTTCCGTTCGACGACTATCTTTGCAAGCCGGTCGGCAAACAGACCCTGCAGGCGGCAGTTCACCAGCAGCTTACCGTCAGCGAGTACGGCCGAACCGTCCGCAAACTGTTTCGTGCGCGCTCGAAGCTCGCCCTTTTGGAGGCCGAAAAATCCGACGCCGCGCTCGCTGCCTCGACCGAGTACGCGACACTCAAACGGACGGCGACAGCGATGCGGGCCGACGCCGACTCACTGCTCTCGGAACTCGATGAGTTCGAAGCGGCGTTCGGCGCTCTTGACCGCTCTACGACGCTGGATGGCCAGCGGATCGAAATCTGATCGTCGACTTGACGGAGACGACCCTGAGTGCCGTTGCTCCTTACTTCGTTTTCTCACGGGTGCTTTGTGCCCGTGAACGAGCATAGCGAGTAAACAGGCACGATGGGATTCGAACCCACGATCGAGCGGTTAGGAACCACTCGCCTTGTCC
>CAZOOU010000008.1:0-20932 GCA_964581495.1 uncultured Haloferacaceae archaeon | reverse complement strand
TGCTCCTTGAGGAAGGGGGCTTACCGCCTATAGTCAGCTAACTGGTAGTAACTGCCTACTGTTTTGAACAACTCCGTAGCTAATTGGTAGGTTCTTCCTACTAGCCGAGAACACTGTTGGTCGACGCTTAAAACAGTGCCTCGCTCGACTCCAGAACGTGGGCCGGCCCGCCGACCTCCCAGACATCCGTCTCAATGCCGATCTCGGCAATGCGGCTCTCGACGCGGTCGACGTACTCCTCGGTGGTGTTGACATAGACACTCGCGCCCGTGTCGGTCGAAAAGTAGACGTCGACGCCGTCGTCGCGGAGTTCTCGGACTGCATTAAACACGGCAATCGTCTCGGGCTGCCAGTAGACCCAGCCCGCCGGGCCGGTCATCGTGGCGGCCGTCAGTGACAAAGAGTCGTGTTCGGCGAGCTTGAATACGCGCTCGAAGGAGGCCTCTCGGAGCGCGTCGCGCATCTCGACGATCTGGTCGGGGATGTGGGCCATCCGCGCCTGAAACATGTGGCTTTCGGCAGCCTCTTTGTGGGCGGCCTCGGTCTCCTTATAAGACGGAACATGGGCGGCGACGATTTTGAGGTCGTCTTCGAGCTCCGAGTCGAGCCGGTACGAGCGGCAGTCCTCGTCGTTGAGCCCGGCGTACAGATGTGAAAACGCCCCGGTCACCGCACGGGCGGCCGATGACGAACCTCGACGGGCAACCGTCGACACCGCTGGCAGACTCATATCGAGGCCGGCGGCCTCGACGAGCGCGAGTGCGGCGGCCGCAAAACCGGACGACGATGAACCAAACCCGATGTTCGAGGGAAACGAGTTTTCGCTTTCGAACCGGACGGCGTGATCGAACTCCGCGAGCTCTCGGACGTGGTCGACGACCATCTCGATTCGCTCGGCGGCTCGGCCGTCGACCTCCTCGCCGTCGATGAGATAGATGTCGGCTTCCGGACCGCTGTCGGGACGCCACTCGACGGTTGTCGTCGTGTTCGTTGGGGCGGTACAGACGCTGATCGAATCGTGGTACGGAAGCCGGAGTTCGGGGTCGCGCATGCCGTGGTATTTAACGAGTCCCTGAATCGGGTGGGCCCGTGCGGTTGCCTTCATGCTCATTGTCGGAACACTGTCCGGTCGCCGGTTAGTCGTTCCGGATTTTGTGGCGCGTCTTCGGTCGACAGTCCGCTCCAGTACAAATTCGTCCACAGATCGAGGACAGAACCGATAACAAGTATTTAGAGTCCCGTCAGCGAACAGATTCGGTATGACCGAGTACACCGTCGAGTTCGTCGGAACCGGAGAGACGATTACGGTCTCCGACAAACAGACGATCCTCAAAGCCTGCCTCGAAGAAGGAATCGCCCAGGAGTACTCCTGTCGTGTCGGCATGTGTTTGGCCTGCTCGGCCGAGATCGTCGAAGGCGACGTCGCCCAGCCCGCTGCACGGGGCTTTACCGAAGACGAGCGCGAACACTACGCGCTGACCTGTATGGCCCGCGCCCAGTCGGATCTCAAACTCAAACGCGGCGTCTACCCGCCAAGCATCGAAGCCGACCAGTCGACGGCCGAAGCCGCGCCGGCCGACGACGACTGAAACCGGTTTTATTGCGGTTCGAACTGGTGTTGGAACACCTCCGCCGAGTCGTCCCACTCGAAGTTCCCGCCGTGTGCCCGCACCATCCGTTCTTTGTAGGCTGCGAGATCTGCTGATCCCTCCCGCTGGGCGTCCGCGTCAGTCATCTCGCCCAACGTGAGCTGTTCGATACTGTCGACGACGAACGTTTGGTCGTCGATCTCGAACGTGTCGCCCTCCTCGGCGTACGCCTGTCCGCGAGTGATTTGGGTCATCTCCCCCGATGCGACAGCGCCTATCACGTGGTCGTTCGGCAACAGCGTTTCCGGGTCAATCTCTGCCATACCAGCAGTAGGAGTGTCAGGCGCAAAAATTGCAGGGTCGACTGTCGAATCGGTGTCGACGCTAACCCGCGGGATTCAAGACCGTTGGGCAACCCCTCTCTACCAATGCGTCAGGACCACCTCATCTCCGCGACCCAGCTTTCGCGGGCCGACATCGAGGCGGTGCTCGACCGGGCCGCCGAGATCGACGCCGACCCCGCCGCGTGGGCGAGTGCCCACGACCGGGCCGTTCTCGGGCTCTGTTTTTTCGAGCCGAGCACCCGCACGAAAATGAGCTTCGACACCGCCATCAAACGTCTTGGAGGGTCGACGACCGACATGGGGTCGGTCGAATCCTCCTCGGTCAAAAAAGGCGAAAGCCTCGCCGACACCGTCCGGGTCGTCGAGGGGTACGCCGACGCGCTTGTGCTCCGACATCCCAGCGAGGGTGCGGCCAAACTGGCCTCGGAGTTCGTCGACGTCCCCGTGATCAACGCGGGCGACGGCGCGGGCCAACACCCCAGCCAGACGCTTTTGGATCTGTACACGATCCGCGAAAACGTCGGTCTCGATGATCTCTCGATTGGGATCATGGGCGATCTCAAATACGGCCGGACGGTCCACTCGCTGGCCGAAGCACTCACTAACTTCGACGTGCGCCAGCACTTTATCAGCCCCGAGAGTCTTCGGCTGCCCCGTGGCGTCCGGTTCGATCTCCACCAATCGGGCGCGCAAGTGCGCGAACATACCGAGCTCGACGGCGTCCTTCCGGAGCTCGATGTTCTGTATGTCACCCGCATCCAGCGCGAACGGTTCCCCGACGAAACCGAGTACGAAAAAGTCGCCGGCGAGTACCAGATCGACACCCAAACCCTCGCGGCGGCCGACGATGATCTCGCTGTGATGCACCCTCTCCCACGCGTCGACGAGATCGATCCGGCGGTCGATTCGACCGACCATGCAACCTACTTCGAACAGGCCCACAACGGCGTGCCGGTGAGAATGGCGCTGCTCGACTACCTGCTCGCCGAGGAGGTCGACCAATGAACGACGAAGAACTCCGCGTCTCGAAAATTCGCAACGGCACCGTTATCGATCACGTCTCGGGCGGCCACGCACTCCACGTGCTGTCGATTCTCGGCATCGACGGCTCCGAAGGCCTTGGTGTCTCGGTCGGGATGAACGTCGTCAGCGACCGGCTTGGACGCAAAGACGTGGTCAAAGTCGAAGACCGAGAACTCAGTCAGTCGGAAGTCGACGTCATCTCGCTGATCGCCCCCGAGGCGACGATCAACATTATTCGGGATTTCGAGGTCGTCCAAAAGAACCGCGTCGACCGACCAGAAACTGTCATCGGGCTGCTTCGGTGTCCGAACCGCAACTGTATCACCAACGACGACGAGCCGGTCGAAAGCAAGTTCCACGTCGTCGACGACGGCGTGCGATGTGCGTACTGCGGGACGATCATTCGGGATTCGCTGGCCGACCACATCGACCCAGAATAGTTCGCCACAAAGAATTTTAAGCCGGCCACTCGTCTGTGTGAGTATGTCCACGAAAGCGAAAGTGCTCGTCGTTTTGGTCGTTGTTGTACTCGCCTACCTCCTGTTTTCGGGTGACACCGAGCCCGTCGAAGTCCAACTCGACGAGTAGCCCGGAGAACGAACACTTACCCACGCGGCCGGCCAACGCTGGGGTATGTACGGGGTTGTCACCCGAAACGTCCCTGAGACGGAGTGGCCGGAGTTCGACCGCGCTTTTTACGAAGTAAAGGATGTCACCGGCCGCCCAGCCGAGCCGATCGAGACGGCGGTCAACATGGTCTCGTGTTTCGGCGACAACGCTGCGGCGAGCGAAAACCCCGAAATGATTCCCGTCGACAGCGAGGGGCGAGAGGCCACCCGCGATCGGAAATACTTCGATTGGGCCTACATCTGTCCAACCCACGACGCCTACCGGGAGGGGCTGCTCGAAATCGTCGAGGACTGTGCGGCCGCAAACGACGACGTCCGACTCGATGACGTGGGGTTTCCACGCGAGGGATACTGCCACTGCGAGCGGTGCGAACAGCGGTTCGAAGAAAGCGAGTTCGAAGAGTGGGCCGCGTGGCGTGCCTCAGTCGTCACCGACTTTATCGCCAAGGCCCGACAGCGCGTGCCTGGTCGGCTGTATCTCACCCTGTATCCCGACCCGTATCCGGGCCACCTCTACGAACGGGCCGGCTTGGATCTCGACGCACTCGCCGAGCACGTCGACGAGTTTGTCGTTCCACTCTATGATCTCGACTACGGCACCACCTACTGGCTCGAAACAATCGCTCGTGGCTTTCGGAGCGCGTTAGGCGGTAGCTACGATCTCGACGGTAAAGAGCCGACGACACCGTTTTCACTCGAACTGTACGCTGTCGACGTCGACGTCGACAACCTGATCCATGCCGCCGAGGTCGCCGATACGTACGCCACCGATGTCTTCTTTGGATACGACGCCGCCCAGGCCTCGGCAGCAATACGGCGAAAGAACGCAGACCAGCAGACTGGCAAGGAGTACGCCCCGGAGTAGCCAGCTACTGACCACGAGTAGTCGACGACTACTGAGGGAACGATCAGCCGCCGTAGCTTAGAAACCAGATAACGCCGATGCCGGCCAGAAAAATCAGCAGTGCAACGCCACCCAGTGCGAACATCAGCGTCAAGCCGGCTTCGCTGCCCGCGTCGTCGTCTGAACTCATTGGAATTCATAAGCCTCCCATACACTTAGCTACCACGCCGACAGCCCACTAGTGGACTGTTCGGTCGTCGCTCAAATCGATATCTTCGCGGGGCTCGTAGTTGCCGAACGTGGGCGTTGGGCCGTCGCCCGACGCGGCCCAGTCGACCGCGTTGGCGAGCACCTGCTGGATGGCCTTGTTGTGGTAGATGGGGTACGTCTCGTGGCCGGGCCGAAAGTAGAAGATCCGACCGTTGCCGCGGCGGTAACAACAGCCCGACCGAAACACCTCGCCGCCTTCGAACCAGGAGGTAAAGACGAGCGTGTCGGGAGCCGGCACGTCGAACCGCTCGCCGTACATTTCGGCGTCGTCGAGTTCGATGTATTCGTCTATGCCGTCGGCGATGGGATGGCTCGGCTCGACGAGCCAGAGACGTTCGCGTTCGGCGGCTTCGCGCCATTTGAGCGAACAGGAGGTGCCCATCAGTCGTTTAAATATCTTCGAGTAGTGGCCCGAATGCAGCACGATCAGGCCCATCCCGTCGAGGACGTGCTCGTGGACGCGGTCGACGACCGCATCGCGGACCTCCTCGTGGGCGGCATGGCCCCACCACGTTAGCACGTCAGTTTCAGCCAACACCTCCTCAGTGAGGCCGTGTTCGGGTTCGTCGAGCGTTGCGGTTTGAGTCTCGAAGCCAGCCTCACCGAGAGCCTCCGCGAGGACGGCGTGGATGCCGTCGGGATACATCTCGGCGACCGTATCGCTGTCGCGTTCGTGGCGGTACTCGTTCCAGACAGTGACTGTGGTCATACGCCCCCAACGTCCCCGGCACTCAAGAGTGGGTGTGTCGACAGCCGTGCAGGTCAGCAGGCCGACCGGACGAAACCCAGTCGGCGACGACAGTCACGCCGAGCGCAAACACACACTATACGGTCGCTACTCATAGCCACCAGTACGCCCTGTCGACACCGTGAACTGATCGCTCTATCATGCCACGCTCATTCGTTGAGGTCAACGTCCTGCTGCCGATTGCGACCGAGGAGGACGCCACCAACACCTGCGAGGCCGTCATGCCGTATCTCGCCGACAAAGACTGCCGGGTGTTCGTGATTCACGTCGTCAGAGAGCCGAAACGAAACGTCGACATCGCTGAAACCGAAACCCGTGCTGAGACGGTGTTCGAACGGGCAACAGCCTGTTTCGACACCGTCGACATTCCGGTTACCGGCGAGGTGTGGTATGGCTCGGACGTGAGCCAAACGATTCTGGATGCTGCGGCCGAGTACAACGCCGACGCGATTATTCTCACCCCGCGCAAAAAATCGGTCTGGCGCAGGCTGCTTTCCGAAAACATCATCGGCCAGCTGTCGAGAGCAGTCGACCAACCATTGATAATCATCCCGACCGAAGCCGCCGACTAACGCCGGTTGGAGCCGAGTAGCCACCGACTACTCGGTTTCGAGCCCCGCCTCGGCAAAGGTCGACATCTCGTTGTGGGCCGCACAGGCCGACCGATAGACGCCAACAGCGAGTGCCGCGCCGGTTCCTTCGCCGAGTCGCATCTCGTAGTCGAAACAGGGCTCCAAACCCAGCGCGTCCAGTTGGGCGGCGTGGCCGGGTTCGACCGACGCATGCGAGCCAAGCAGGTAGTCGGTCACACGAGCATCGAATTCGGCCGCAACTAGGGCGGCGGCTCCGGTAATGAAGCCGTCGACGACGACCGGAATTCGCCGGCTGGCCGCCTCCAGCGTTAGTCCGACAAGTCCGGCGATCTCGAAGCCACCGACCGACTGGAGTACCGAAATCGGATCGGTTGGATCGGGGCTGTTTGTTTCGATGGCTCGTTCGATCACGGCGACTTTTTCGGCCCGGGTTTCCTCGTCGATTCCCGTTCCGTGGCCCGTGACCGCGTCGACGGAGTGGTCGGTCAAAAGGGCCGTAATCGCCGCGCTGGCAGTTGTGTTGGCGATCCCCATCTCGCCGAGACCAACAATGCGCGCGGCGGCGGCCTCCGCCGAAAGCACCATGCGACCGGCTTGGATCGCTTGGTGGGCTTCCTCGCGGCTCATCGCCGGTTCCTCGGCCATGTTTGCAGTGCCGTCAGCGATTCGGTGGTCGACAACAGTCGGCGGAACCTCGCCGGCGACACCCATGTCGACGACGACGTTTTCGATATCGGTGGCATCGCACAGTGCGTTGACCGCCGCGCCGCCGTCGACGAAGTTGGCAACCATCGCGGCGGTGATCGACTGGGGGTACGCACTGACGCCCTCGGCGGCGACGCCGTGGTCGGCGGCCATCGTCACTACAACCCCCGGATCGACGGTAGGCTGGGAGGTCGACTGCATTGCGGCGAGGTCGGCAGCCATCGTCTCCAATCGGCCGAGGCTGCCCGGCGGTTTCGTGAGGTGGGTCTGTTTGTCGCGGGCCGCATCGCGGGCGTCGCTGTCCAGGGGCGGAATCGTCAGCTCGGAGAGAAACTCGTCGGAGGTAGCCATTCGTACAGTTAGGTTAGGCGTCGACTACTAAAAACAGAAAGAATGATCAGTCGAAATCCGGAAGATCGTCGGGAGCCTCGTACTCCGTTTCCCAGTCGATGTAGTCGTCTTTCAGCACGTCACAGACCACCTGACCGAGTTCGGTTAGTCCGGCGTTGATCGACGAGACAGTTCCCCATGAGTCCAGTCCGGGATGGATGTCGCGTTCCTTCCAGTCTTCCGGAATCCCCGGCGCGTGGTAGCCGACGCGTTCGGCAAACGAGTCCCAAAAGAAATCGAACCGCTCGACCAAGTCCAGGTCGACAACGATCTCGAAGACCTCCTCGTCCATATCGCTCCCGTCGGCCCACTGGCCGAACGCTTCGTCCCACGCGCCGTCGTGGAGAAACGCCTCCAACTCGGCGCGTTTGTAATCAGTATCGCCGACGACGTCGGCATCGTCGTACTCGTTTGGGTCGATCTCATCGAGTTCGGGCGGCCTGGGTGGGTCGACCTGAAGGCTCATAGCCCTGTTTGTGCCAGCGCGCGCTTAAATATGGCTGGTCGCCAGCGGTCGTCCACACACAGTTTTTACCCTACGAGCACCGATATGGTGCATGAAACGGACGCGACGCGCTGTGGTTGCCGGCCTGGGTGTCGGCATCGCGGGGCTCGCCGGCTGTGCGGCCCCAACCGACAGCGGCCGCCAACAGGCTGACTCTGATTACACACAGATCTATCGAAACACAGTCGACTCGGTCGTCGAGATCCACGTCAGTGATGGCCGCCGGCAGGTCGGCCAGGGCTCGGGGTTCGTGGTCGACGACCGAATCGTCACGAACCACCACGTCGTCGATGTCGGTCCCGACGTGACAGTCCAGTTTTCGAACCGCGAATGGGCTGATGCGACAGTGATCGGCAGCGATCCACACAGCGATATCGCGGTGTTGTCGGTCGACGACGACGTAAGCCTCCCCGATCCCCTCACGTTCGTCGACCAGCCGGCACCGGTCGGCGAGGAGGTCGTCGCCATCGGCTCGCCGTTCGATCTCTCTGACTCGCTTTCCCAAGGGATCATCAGCGGTCGCAATCGGTCGATTCCGGGCCCCGGCCCGTTTCTCGTTCCCGATACGATCCAGACGGACGTGGCGCTCAACCCCGGCAACAGCGGCGGGCCAATCGTCGACCGCGCCGGCCGAGTCGTCGGCATCGTGATCGCCAACCAAGGCGAAACAGTCGGCTTTGCGATCTCGGCCGAACTCGCCAAACGGGTCGTCCCCGAACTCCGCGAGCACGGCAGTTACGACCATGCCCATCTCGGGATTTCGATGCAGGAGGTCGACCCCGCGCTCGCCGAGGCCAACGGGCTCTCCGACCCCGGCGGTCTGTTGATCGTCACTGTCGAGCCAGACGGGCCGGCCGACGGCGTTTTGGAGCCGAGCATCTCCCAAGACGAACTCGAAGAGCTACCGACGGACGGACTGCCTGACGAGGACGAGCCACCCACAGAACCCGAAGAGCCGGACGATGACGAGGATGACGACGGTGACGGGCCACCCGACGACGGTCGACCGGCTGTCGACGACAGCATCGAACTCCCGACCGGCGGGGACGTGCTTGTCGACATAAACGGGACGCCTGTAGACGACGCTGATACGTTAGCAAGCGTGCTCGCGCTCGAAACAAGCCCCGGTCAGACCGTGCCGCTGACGCTGATCCGCGACGGCGACGAAACCACCGTCGAAGTAACACTCGGCACCCGACCAACTGAGTAGGAATCGACCGGCGAGACGGGACTACTCGTCAGGATCGTCGGAAAACGGCTCGTCGGAGTGAAGCGGCTCGTCGTCCCGGTCGACGCGGCCAATGTCGACTTCGTCGGGCGAGCGGCCGGCCACATCGAGGATTTCATCGGAGACCTCGATCGGGCACTCGACACGGACCGCGAGGGCGATTGCATCACTCGGCCGGGTATCGAAGGCGAACGATTCTGGCTCGCCGTTGTTGTACCGCTCGGCGTCGATTTTTGCATAAAACGTCCCGTCGGCGAGATCGTCGATCCGGACGCTATCGATAGCTCCGCCGAACTCGGTGACCATCTCGACCAACAGATCGTGAGTGAGCGGTCGCTCGAACGCGTCGCCCGAAAGCGCAAGCCGAATCGACTGGGCCTGGTCTGCAGTAATAAAAATCGGGAGATACTCATCGCGTGCTGTGAGGATAACTGCTGGGACGTTTTCGCCCTCCGGTCCAACGCCCATTCCGATCCCCGTGACCTCCGCGGAGTGTGCCATACCTTCCCTTGGGGAGACGGCTATGAATAACTGTTCCCGCGGTCGACCGGACTGTAACTCGTTTGCGAGAGTAGACTCCGATACTGGTAAACGGGACGGCCCTCTATGCCGGCCAATGAGCGAATCTGCGGACCGACCTACGCCCCCAAGCGAGCCTAGCGGCGACGGGCGAGTCGAGGTTGTCGGCACCGCCCACGTTTCGGAAGCCAGCGTCGAGGAAGTCACGACGCGTATCGCCGAAGACCGACCCGACATCGTCGCGGTCGAACTCGACGAGGGACGCTACCGACAGATGCAGGGCCAAGAGCCCGACGATCTCGACGCCAGCGATCTGCTGAAAGGAAACACCGTGTTTCAGTTTTTGGCCTACTGGATGCTGTCGTACGTCCAGACACGGTTGGGCGACCAGTTCGATGTCGAACCCGGCGCGGATATGATGGCTGCGATCGACACCGCCGAAGAACACGGTATCGGCGTCGCACTTGTCGACCGCGATATTCAACAGACGATCCAACGGTTCTGGGCGCGGATGACCATCAGCGAAAAACTCCAGATGGTCGGCGGGCTCGCGTTCGGCGTGACTGATCGGCGTGTCGTTGGGATTGTGGTCGGGATTGTGGTCGGTCTGCTTGCTGGTCCCGCACTCGCGCTGTTCGGCGGCAGTGTTGGCATCACCGAGACGGTCTATCTGCGGGCAGCCAGTGCGGCGATGCTCGGACTGGCGACCGCACTCATCGTTGAGCAACTCGCGGGCTTCGCAGTCGACGGCGACACCCGGCTTGCGGCCGCACTCGCGAGCGGGCTCACTGTCGGCGTCATTGGCGGTGGAATGTTTGGTGTCGCTGACGGCCTTCTGACGACGTATCTCGGCGGCTTTACGATCACGCTTATCGGAAGCCTCGCGCTCGGGCTTACAGGTGGGTTGGTAGTTGGGCTCGTGGCGGCCGCCGTCATCGGCCTTCGAGGGTCGACCGAACCCGAAGCCGGTGGTATCGACGAAATGGATATCGACGATCTGACTGACGCCGACGTGGTGACGGTGATGATGGAGGAGTTCCGGCAGTTCAGCCCCGGCGGCGCGGAGGCACTGATCGACGAACGCGACGCCTACATCGCCCACCAGCTCGTGGGGCTCCGGCAGGCTGGCTACAACGTGCTCGCGGTGGTTGGGGCAGGGCATCGACAGGGGATCGAAGGCTATCTGGCCGACCCGCAGACGCTGCCGCCGATGGAGTCGCTCGTCGGCGAAGAGAAAGGGAGTCGACTGCCGTGGGGCAAAATCGTCGGCGTCATGCTTTCGGTCCTGTTCATCACCTTTTTTGTGCTGCTGGCGATGGCCGGCGTCCAAGACGGCTTTTTGCTCCGGCTGTTCGGCGCGTGGTTCCTTATCAACGCCGTTTTCGCCGCCGGCTTTGCCAAACTCGCAGGCGCACGATGGTCGTCGGCTGGCGTCGGTGGCGCTGTCGCCTGGATGACCTCAATTAACCCCGCGCTCGCGCCGGGGTGGTTCGCAGGCTATGCTGAACTCCGACATCTGTCGGTCAACATCGGCGACATCTCAACGCTCAACGGACTGCTGTCGGACGAAACCCGGCCTCTGAGCGAGGTCGTCTCCGAGATGTTCGAGGTTCCCATGTTCAAACTCATCATGGTCGTCGCGCTGACGAACGTCGGCAGCATCATCGCCAGCATCCTGTTTGTAAGCTACATCCTCCCACAGTTCGGCGCGGAGTTAGGTGGCGTCGACGGTATCTCGCAGTTGATGATCGAGGGCGCACGAAACAGCGCGGAACTCATCTGGAGGACCGTAACGTGAGTCTGGCCTACCGCATCGCCGGCTACGAGTTCAGTGACCGCGAAGTCAGGGACCTGCTGGTGGCGTGGCTTGCGCTCGGCGCGGCGTTTGCCATCTTTTTCGTCGGTGGTGGGCCGAACATCACATCGCTGCTGTTCGTCCCCGAGCTGCTCGTCGTCAGCCTGCTGACCGCGGGCGTCGCGTTCTTGTTGCACGAGGTCGCCCACAAGGTCGTCGCGGTCCACTACGACCAGATCGCCGAGTTCCGAGCCGACTACAGCATGCTGTTTTTGGCGCTGATGACCGCGCTGCTCGGCTTTATTTTCGCCGCCCCTGGTGCGGTCCACCACCAAGGGTATCTCACGCCCGAAGAACACGGCCATATCGCTATCGCTGGCCCAGTCGTCAATCTGTGTTTGGCCGCCCTGTTCTTGCCGGTGTATCTGGTCGGCGCAGTCGTCGACGTTGGCCTGCTGGCCTCGCTGGGTCGCTTTGGAATCATCATCAACCTGTTTTTGGCCGCGTTCAATCTGATTCCGTACGGTCCACTCGACGGCAAAACGGTGATCTCATGGAGCAAACCCGTCTGGCTTGCCGTCTTTGCGGGGAGTGTCGTTCTGACGGTACTCGCCGTGCTCACGCTTGGGTTGAGCTTTCAGGTGTGACTGGCGAGAACTGAATCACCGTGTTTTTGTGCCCTGTCTGCCCCCGTTGAGGTATGACAGACGAGGACTCTGAGCTGACGTATGCGGACTCAGGCGTCGACATCGAGGCCAGCGAGGCCGCCACTGCCGCCCTAATCGGCGCAGTCGGCGACAGCGAGGGCGATTATGCTGGGCTGCTTGATATCGGCGACCGCTATCTCGCACTCGCCACGGATGGCGTCGGCACCAAACTGCTTGTCGCCGAAGCCCTCGGAGATTATTCGACAATCGGGATCGACTGCATCGCGATGAACGTCAACGATCTCGTGGCCGCAGGGGTCCGGCCCGTCGCCTTCGTCGACTATCTCGCGGTCGAGGAACCCGACGAAGGGTTTGCCGAGCAGGTCGGCGAAGGGTTGGCTGCGGGCGCCGAACAGTCGGATATCGAACTCGTCGGCGGCGAGACCGCGGTGATGCCCGACGTCATCAAAGGCCTTGATCTCGCTGGCGCATGTGCCGGGTTGGCGGCCAAAGACGCCCTGTTCGACGGCGAGGCACACCCGGGCGACACACTGGTCGGCTGGGAATCCTCAGGAATTCACTCGAACGGTCTGACGCTCGCTCGAACCGCGTCGACACAATCCCACGCGTACACTGATCCGTTCCCGTACGAGGGCTACGAGACGATTGGCGAGGCCCTCTTAGAGCCGACCCGGATCTACACGCAGCTCCTCGATCCAATGCGCGAGGCCGGCGTCCGCGGGGCGGCTCACATCACCGGCGGCGGCTGGACGAACCTCGAACGGCTGGGAGCAAACCGGTACGTCGTCGACGATCCATTCGACGCCCAGCCAGTCTTCGAGTTCGTCCAAGAGGAAGGAAACGTCTCGGACGCTGAAATGCACACGACGTTCAATATGGGAACTGGCTTTGTGGCCGCAGTCGGCGATAAGTCGGCGGCCGAATCGCTCGCCGAGTCGACCGATGGGCGCGTGATCGGCCACGTCGAGGCCGGCGAGGGCGTGGCGATCCGCGAACTGGAACTCTGAACACTCTTTGTAAGTAGCCACTGGCTACTGCACGTAGGTCGGTTCTAAAATAAAAAGCTCGAGCGTCGTTAGCTCGACGACGGCGTCATGCTGATGTTGAGGCCTTTCTGAATGATCTGGGTAAACGCCATCGAACACAGGAAGTACCAGACAATCCAGACCTCGATGGGGCCGAGAATGCCGGTTGTCCAGGTCACGTCGCCGGCGAACGGGATGACGAACGCCCCGAGGTTGTACTGGGCTTCAGCGCCGCGGTAGCCCACGGCCCAGAACATCCAGAGGAACGCCGGAATGGTCAGGAACATAATCCAGACCATCGGGCGGAACTGCTCTTTGAACATGCCGAGCTGGTCGCCCATCATCTCCATCTGTTCTTCTTGGATCTCGTCAAGTGCCTCGTCGTCGTCGGACTCTTTGGCCGCCTCACGACGTTCTTTGAGGTCCTCCATCTGGTCTTTGTACTGACCCATTTTGTCCATATCCATCAGAGCCACGCGCAGCAGCGTCGAGTACAGCCCTGTGGCGACTGCGACAACCATGATAACGACATAAAACGGGAGCACGCCCGCAACCGGGCCAAGCACCAGATCAACGGCCCCACCGATCAGATCACGGGCCGGACTCCAGGCGTAGCCCGCGAACATCAACAGTGTCGCGACGCCTGCTCCCTTGTCCCATTTCGTCCACGACGAGCTCTCGATTTCCTCGGGAGCACTCTCTTCGGTGAGTCCCTCACGGACGCCCTCGGGGTCTTCGATTCGGAACCCTGACTCGCCGTCGACCAACACTCCTTTTTCGATCAGTCGACCCCACTGGCCGCTGGTAATCGAGTCTCGGACGTCGGTCCATCGGACCTCGTTGTCGGTTGCGCTATCGAGGACCGTCTGAATCGCCGACTTCATCTCGGCGTCCGACCGGACCATCGACCGGACTTTGCGTTCGATCCTGCTCATTACCAGCCGGTAGGCAACCAGTCGTTAAGAAGGTTGTACTCTCGGTCGCTCACTGCAGTTGGCCTCGAGGTCCGCGAGCGCAGGCGAGCACGGACCGCTTAGGCGTCGCTGGGATCTTCGCCGATGACCTCGCTGATCCGCTCGAAGACCTCGTCGGGGTGGGCCTCGCCGTCGACTTCGACCAGCTCGCCGGTCTCGCGGTAGTGCTCGATGACGGGTTCGGTGTTGTCGTAGTAGACTTCCAGGCGGTCTTTGACGACCTCCTCGGTGTCGTCGTCGCGCTGGACGAGTCGCTCCTCGACTTCGTCGTCGTCGGGCATGTTGAACTCGACGTGGTAGATGTCGCCCGTCTCGGGGTCCATCCGTCGACCGGTGAGCCGGCGGACGAGTTCGTCCTCGCCGACATCGAGGAAGATCGCGGCGGTCAGCTCAGTCTGCTCGGAGAGGTATTCGGCCTGCGAGAGATTACGTGGGTAGCCATCGAGGACGAAGCCGTCGGCGTCTTCAAGGGCGGCGTCGACGATTTCGTTGACGAGTCCGTCGGGGACGAGTTCGCCGGCGTCCATATACTCGCGTGGGGTGCCGTACTCGGTTTCCATATCCTTGTTCGCCCGGAGGGCGTCGCCGGTCGTGATGTGTTCGAGGCCGTACGCTTCGGCGAGCCGCTTGCTCTGTGTTCCTTTTCCCGCGCCAGGTGCGCCAAGCAGTAGAATTCGATTGCTCATACATATCTCGTCTGTGGCCGGGGTTAAATGCTTGAAGATACTGCTGCGTGCCGATAGCGTCGACACCGGCTTTTAGTAGCCAGTGACAAACAAAGGCGTATGAAACTGACCGCGTTCGTCGATGACCTCGTTTATGAACCGACGCAAACCGACTCGCCCGGGCTTGATCTGACGGTCGACTCGATCAGCCGAATCACGGACCCAGGACGCGTCGACTTCGGTGGCGGCGAACTCACCGCGGCCGAGACCGACCCGGTCCAAACCGAAAAACGCGATCCCGAGGACGACTACGGCTGGTGGGATCTCACCGAGGGCGTCTACATAGTCGACTACAACGAGACACTCGCGGCTCCCGACGATCTCTCTTTTGTGCTCCAGACGCGACGCGAGGTCCGGACGCTTGGGGCGTTCCATCCCACAGTCCATCTCATGGGCGACCAACCACTGGGGCCGATTCCGCTCACAGTTAGTGCGGGCGGCATCAAGATCAAGGAAAACGCCCGGTTGTCGACGCTGCTGTCGGGCTGAGAAAGCGGGCCGAGAGCACCGGCTCTTATAAGTAAACGGGGCCTACTGCGGCCATGACCAGATTCGACGCCAAGACGCCGGAGGACCGTCGACAGCTGTTTGCCGAGGCGATCACCGCCCACCGAAAGCGTGGTAGCGAATTTATAACGGTCGAGCCGGACGCGTTGCCCCCCGAGTCCGACGAAGAACTTGTCCCGTGGATACAGGTCACCGGCACCACGATTGGGCTGGACTGTACCGACGCCGAACTCGACCGACTCAAAGCGCTTCTGGATTCCTACCCTGACTTTCGGACCGAACAGGTCGACAGCCCCGAAGAAGCCGAGGGGACTCACGCTCGGATTACGGCGCGGTCGGATGCCAATCGCCTGGCGATGTTCATCGACGAGGCGTTTCAGAACGTCTACGGCTACGACGACACGTACAAAGCCTGGGTTGTCGCCATCTGAACTGGTGTCCTGACAGCAGCGCGCGCCAAAACCCAGATTGACACCATTCTTACCAGTGCCTACTCGACGCACTGTATGGACCTCCCACCGGTCGGGCTCGGAACGATGGGTATCGACGACCCTGCGACAGTCACGACCGCGCTCGACGTTGGCTACCGGCATCTCGATACGGCCCAGATATACGACAACGAAGCAATTGTCGGCGACGGCCTCGAAGCAAGCGATGTTGCCCGCGAGGAGCTCACCGTTGCGACGAAAGTCTGGGCGGACAGTCTCAGCGGCGACGATGTGCTGTCGACGACGAGAAAGAGCATGGACCGACTCGGCCTTGACCGACTCGATCTCCTCTATGTCCATCGCCCGATCGAAACCTACGATCCAAAAGAGACGCTGGCGGCGTTTGATCGGCTCTACGAAGCAGGAACAATCTGCGGGGTTGGACTGAGCAACTTCACCGTCGACGAGCTCGAAGCCGCTCGAACGCAGCTTTCGACACCCATCGCGGCCCATCAAGTCGAGTTTCATCCGCTCTGGTGGTCGGAACAACTGCTCGAGCACGCCCAAAACTACGACTATCAGCTCGTGGCGTACTCACCGCTTGCGGGCGGCAGTGTGCGTGAGATAGATGTTGTCGTCGACATCGCGGACGCCCACGAGACGACACCGGAGGCAGTCGCACTCGCGTGGCTCTGCTCGAAGCCCAACGTGGTGACGATTCCAAAAGCCAGCAGCCGTCGACATCTCGAAGCGAATCTCCACGCACAGCAGCTGTCGCTAACCGACGACGACTGTCGACGGATCGACGAAATCGACCGGACGCTCGAACTGTATCCGGAGTAGTTGGCGACTACTTATGTATCGCGTCGCTCTCGCAAAGCGCGTCGCTGGATTTTGCCGGTTGTGGTCGTCGGGAGGCTGTCGACGAACTTGATCTCGCGGGGATACTCGTAGTCGGCCAGCTGCTCGCGGACAAGCGCGGTCAGTTCAGATTTGAGTGCAGCCGGTTCATCGACGCCAGCGGCGGGCTGGACGAACGCTTTGATCGCCTCGCCGCGGAGGTCGTCAGGAACGCCGATGACGCCAGCCTGTTCGACGGCCGGATGTTCTAAGAGAACGCTTTCGATCTCCATGGGGCCAACCCGGTAGCCGCTGGTGAGGATTACGTCGTCCGTTCGGGAGACGAACCAGCAGTATCCCGCCGAATCGCGGCGCACGAGATCGCCGGTCAGAAACCAGCCGTCGACCTGCTTTTCGGCGGTTTTCTCGGGCAGTTTCCAGTACTCGTCGAAAAACAGCCGCCGGTCGGCCGGTTTGACTGCGAGTTCGCCGACCTCACCGCGGGCGAGTGGGTTGGCTGGGTCGGGGTCGTCGGGGTCGACGACTCGCAGCTCGTAGCCCGGCAGCGGTTTGCCCATGCTCTCTGGGTGGGCCGCAAACCACCGCGAGCAGTTACCGACGACGAGGTTAAGCTCGGTTTGGCCGTAAAACTCGTTGACCGGGACGTTCTCGAAGGTATCGGCTGCCCACTGGAGAATCTCCGGTGTCAGCGGTTCGCCGGCCGCCGCGAGCGCTTGGAGACTGAGATCAAACCGCTCGGCCGGGTCGTCGACGCCCATCAACATCCGGAGAGCGGTTGGCGGCAAAAACGAGTGGGTGACGTCGTGGCGAGCCAAAAGCGAAAAAACGGCCGGTGGATCAAACGTCTCGCGCGGCCAGGCGACGACTGTCGAACCGTAATGCAGCCCGGCGAACAACGTGCCGCCGAGCGCCGCCCCCCAAGCCCAGTCGGCCGGCGTCCAGAGCGTCGCGGCATCGTCTAGGCCATGATCGAAGTAGTTGAACGCGGCCGCAGCCCGGCCGAGCCACAGCGCGTGGCTGTGGAGCACCCCCTTCGGCGGCCCCGTCGACCCACTGGTGTACATGATTGCCGACGGCGTCTCGGGCGTCGACTCGACGGAATCAATACCCGGCTCGTGACGGGTTATAAGCGACTCGACGCTATGAGCCCCGCTTCCAGGCGGCTCGTCGAGGTCAATCACGAACTCGAGTGCCGGGCAGTCGTCGCGGAGCTGCTCGACTGTCTCACGAACTGACGGGTCGACGACTACTGCCCGCGCCTCGCTGTCCGTGAGTCTGTATTCGAGGGCTTCAGGCCCAAAGAGAACGGTCAACGGGACAGAGATCGCCCCGAGTTTCCAGGCGGCGAGATGGACGATTGGATTGGCTGGTTTTTGTGGGACGACGACCGCCACCCGGTCGCCCGCCTCGATACCGAGCCCGCGCAGGCCAGCGGCGAGTCGGTCAGACTGCTCGTCGAGCTCGCCGTAGGTGTGTGTCGACACGTCGCCGTCGGATTGTTCGTAGATCACCGCGACCCGGTCGGAGTCGTGAGGTCGAACGAGGTCGACACCGGGATTGAACTTCACTGGGAGCCGCCAGCGAAACGTCGCGCGTGCCTCGCCGTACGACTCGTAGGACGGCATGATCTGCCAGCTCATACCGTCTCTCGCGGGGCCAGCGGCTTCGGTGTTGCGCCACCGCGTGCGTATCCGGCAGGTCGAAAGCGTAACCAGTATGTAACCAATCAGAATACATATACACTTTGCACGCATTCACAAACCATGGGTAGAGAGATTCAGATACTACGTATTGGGCCACTGACGCCCTCCTCTACCCTTTCAGTGGACCACATACGACAACTAGATGCCAATATAGCAGTGCTAACAGCCGACACTGCCAGCGAGGCTACCGAGATCATCACGTCCCAGCCGGTCGACTGTGTGATCTACGAGCCGGCAGCCGAAGACGAACACGGCCGCGACGAAATACCGCAGATTCGAGACCGCGATCCGACGCTGCCGGTGTTTCTCGTTGTGAACAACGCAGACGACGCGACGGTCGAAGCGGCGCTCAGTGCAGGTGTGACCGACTGCGTAGTGGCTCCACTCGACGACGTCGACCGCCAACTGCTCGCCAACCGAATTCAGCGCGCGGTCGACGCCTCCCACGAGCGGCCGGCCGCTCTCGACAGCCGACCGCCAGCCGGCAGCGAAACACGGCTGGCAAGCGAGGCCGACTACCAGTCGCTCATCGAGGACGTGTTGGGTGTCTCGTACGTCGGCACGTTCGTTTTGGACGCCGATTTCTCGGTCGTCTGGATCAACGACAGCATCGCCGAGTACTTCGGCGTCGACAGCGGGATCATCGGCCAAGACAAACGCGGGTTGATCGAGGGACGAATCAAGCATATCTTCGCCGATCCCGATCGGTTTGCCGACCGTGTGATCGCCACCTACGACGACAACACGTACGTCGAGCAGTTCGAGTGTCGTGTCACGCCCGCAGCCGACCGCGAAGATCGGTGGCTCGAACACTGGAGCTACCCGATCACGACTGGCCCCTACGCGGGCGGCCGGATCGAACACTACGTCGACATCACGGCGCGCAAACAGCGCGAACAGGAGTTGAACGACGAACGAGCGCTGCTCGACCGACTGTTCGAAACCAGCCCAGCCGGGATCGTGCTGCTCGACAGCGACGGCGAGATCGTCCGGGCTAACAGCCACGGCGAGGTCGTCCTCGGGCTATCGGAGTCCACTCTCGTCGGTCGACGCTACGACGCCGCCGAATGGGAGATTCACGACGAAGACGGCAACCCCCTTCCAAGCGATGAGCTACCGTTTTCAGTCGTCACACGGACGGGCAAACCGGTGTTCGGCCACGAACACGGCATTCGGCTCGCAGACGGCACCCAACGATGGCTCTCGGTCAACGCCTCGCCGCTGCCCGCCAGCGATGGCTCGGTCGACCGCGTGATCTGTGCGGTGGCCGATATCACGGCGGTTCGGGACTCCGAACTGGCGCTGGCCAAGGACAACGAGCGACTCGAAGAGTTCGCCAGCATCGTGAGCCACGATCTGCGGAACCCGCTCAACGTGTTGGCCGGCTCGCTTGAGTTGGCCGAAGAGACGGGCGAAACCGCCCACTTCGAGCGAGCGATGCGAGCAGTCACGAGAATGACCCAACTGATCGACGATCTCCTGTTGTTGGCTCGCTCCGGCGAGGGGATCGACGACACCGAGGCTGTCGACGTCGGTCGACTCGTCGTCGACTGCTGGCAGAGCCTGGCGGTCGAAGACGCCACGCTGGAAGTCGAGATCGACCAGGTGATCGTCGCCGACCAAAGTCGGCTCACACAGCTGCTGGAAAACCTCTTTCGCAATGCAATCGAACACGGCGGCGAGGAGGTGACGATTACGGTCGGTGGGCTCGACGACGGCCTGTTCGTTGCCGACGATGGCGTGGGCATCCCAGAGAGCCAACACAAGCGCATCTTCGAGCAAGGATTCACATCGAAGCGCGGCGGCACCGGTCTCGGGTTGTATATCGTCGACCAGATCGCCGACGCTCATGGCTGGAGCCTCTCGGCCGGCGAAAGTGAGACAGGCGGCCTCCGCATCGACATAACCGGAGTCCAACGCGCCTCTTTTGACGGCGACGAGCACGCCGGACCCCAACAGCGCCCACGAAAGTAGTTTACTGGGCGTCGACGAGTCGCTCGGTTCGGTCGAGCGTCTCGGCGTCGGCCGGTGATTTTTCCGACCGAACCGCAATGAATCGCGGAAACCGAAGCGCGTAGCCCGACGAATACGTCGGCGACGGTTGGATCTCCTCGTAGCCCACCTCAAGCACAACTGACGGCTGGATGTCGACCGTCTGGCCGGATTCGGCCGCGATCTGTCGGTTCGGGCGACGAGGGCCACTCATTCAGTCAAATCGCAAACTGGCTTTATGTGTTTTCTCACGGACTGTCCCATATGGCCGACAAGACGGTGCACGAAAGCGAACTCGACCGCGCCAGCGTCGCAGAGAGCCTTCGGTCGCTTGCCGACGAGTTCGAATCCGGCGAGGATGTCCACGTCCGCGTTGGCAACAAATCCGTGCGACTCCAACCGCCCGAAACGGTCAGCTACGAGGTCAGCGTCCACGAAACCTCCTCGCTGATCCGAACCAGCCGAGAAACGGTGACAGTCACGCTCGATTGGAAACGCCGCTGAGCGACGTGCGGACAGGGGTCGACCACCCGCATGGGTTCGACTAACCTAGGTGGGTTCAAGTCCCTCGAACAGAGAGTAGGGCCAACTGATGACAGAATCGGAGTTGGCGGCGTCGGTGAGGGATGTGCTTGCGGTCGATACCGAGGCGTATCAAACCGAGGCGGCAGCCGATGCCGACTTCGTGTTGAGCGAACTCAGCTCAGGGACGTTCGACAACCACCAGTCGATTTTGGGGCTCGAATACGAGTTTTATGCGGTCTCCGAGGATCGCTGGTACACCGAGAAAGACGGCGAGTTCGCACTCGCTCGCGTGCCGCGCCGCCTGCTTGAACTGATCGGCTTCGAGAAGGAACTCGGCCTCCA
>CAZOOU010000007.1:0-22418 GCA_964581495.1 uncultured Haloferacaceae archaeon | reverse complement strand
TCGCCGACTCGGTCGGCGGCCGCGAGCAGCTGGCTGTCGAAGCCTTTGCGGACGCACTGGAAGTCATCCCACGCACGCTCGCTGAGAACGCTGGGCTCGACACTATCGACTCGCTTGTCGAACTCCGCTCGCAGCACGACGCCGGCGAGTTCGCCGCGGGTCTCGACGCCTACACCGGCGACGTGATCAACATGGAAGACGAGGGCGTTGTCGAACCCCTCGCCGTCAAAACCCAGGCGATCGAATCCGCAACTGAGGCCGCAGTGATGATCCTGCGGATCGACGACGTGATCGCCGCCGGCGATCTGGCAGGCGGCCAGGTCGGCGACGACGATGACGACGACATGCCTGCCGGCGGAATGGGCGGCGGCATGGGTGGCATGGGCGGCATGGGCGGTATGGGCGGAGCGATGTGAACGTAGGCAACAGCCTCACTCACACCTTACCGACCCACTGCTGACCGCTGCCGATCCCACCTGCACCGAAGTCGACCATCGATCACGCCTGTTCGGCACGGCTCGCGCCGGATCGATCTCTCGTTTTTTGACTGACTCGCCGACGGGTGGCCCGTACGAGACACACAACTGGTAAACAGGGATTTGACCCCGCTGTGCGTCTTTTTGTGCATGATTTATGTTGAGAAATATGGTGTGGGCGGCCAGCAGTCGACCGACTCGACCGACCTGACCGACTCGACAGACGCAACCGAGTCGACACCTGCGCTCGGCGTCTCTGTGTCAGTCGACTACTGGGTGCTCGACGAGTCGGGGCGACTTGCCGATGCTACCTGTGTCGACAGGGTGCCAGGAGCCGACCGCACCGATTCGCCGTACAGCATCGCCGTCGAGACACCAGTTTGCGGAACCTGCAGCGAGCTACGGGCCGTGCTGACCAGCGAGCTCCGCACGGCTCTGACCGCTGCCGGCGACCAGGGCTGTCGACTGCTCGCGGTCGGCGTCCGACCCGACTCCGTCGACGGCGGCCACGGAGACGGGCCACCGCCCGAGACCGCCAGCACGCGCGTCCGGTTCACAACCGATCCCAAGACGGCGACGTCCGTCTACAACGTTCTGTTGGCTCTCGATCCCGCGTTTGCCCTGCTTGAGTCGACCTGCTCGCCTGGCGTCTCCCGGCGAGCCGCCCTCATGGACGACTCGAAGCCGAGCGTGCAAGGCTACCGCGCCAGTCATCCAGCAGCCGGTAACGATCTCACGGCGAGCCAACCGCTTGCCGGAGCGGGCGACCACTGGCAACCGGTGGAACTGGTCGATGCGTCGACCGTCGAGTGGCGGTCGCTGAGTGCCGCAACGCCGACGCTGCTGGTCGATCTGATCGGTGACGTGCTGACAGTGCTCCAGCAGGCAACCGACTGCCGGATCGAAATCGGGACGTTCGGCAACGGCTTCGAGGTTGGCTGTCTCCAGTTGCCCTCCACCGCCTGGCGACAGCAGTATCTCGACGACGCGATCACCGAGGGCTTAGAGTCGCTGCGGCTCCGGGCGTATCTCGACCGGCTTGGCTTTGATACCGGCTGGTATCACCACGCCAGGCCGCCGGCGGTCGACGCTCCAACCGACCGCGACCACCAAGCGCGGTGTCGACAGCGGGCCGAGTTGCTGGCTGCCGACGCCTGAACGGCGATCAACGACCGAACAGCCGGTCGAGCACGACGCGCTTGATAACGCCCTGCTGTTGGCGACCCGACGGCTGGACCATAATCGCCGTACAGTCGACGCTGTCGACGAGTCGGTCGCCCGGCCGACCGAAGACGGCCCCTCGAATCCCTCGGCGCTCGGTTGTCGTCACCAGCAGATCGGCCGACGAGGCGAACCGGGCGAGCCCCGCAACGCGGTCGTCGTTCATGATGATCCGCGAGTCGGCGGGCACCGTCAGCACGCGCCGGAGGTCGTCGTGATACTTCTGGACAACCTGTCGGCGCTCGTCGCTGGCGTCGGCCGGCAGCGTCTGGAGCAGCGATAGCTCCGCGCCGGTTTCTTCGGCGATAGCGTCGGCGACCAGCAGCTTCACCGGATCGTAGACACCGCGGCTGGTTGCAACCGCGATCTCGTCGACATCGTCAAAGCCGCGGTCTTCGACCAGTAGCACGCCACATGGAGCGTTTTTGAGGACGTGCTCGTTGAGCCCTTCGCCGTACAGCTCGTGGAGCTCCTCGACGTTCCGTTCGAGAACGATGAACGACTGGTCTTCGAACGAAGCGTACTCGACGATGGCTGGCCCAATTGATTCGGTCTTGACCTGTTTGAACGTCACATCCGAAAGTGTTGGCGCTGGCGTCGACAGCTGACTCGCGCCGCCGTCGGTAGCCGTTCGCGAGAGCGTCGACTCGAACAGTTCGCTCGCCCACGCTGGCGGTTCGACCGTTGTAGCGACTGTATCGCCCGGGGTAAACGCCCGGTGAGGGACCTCTTTGAACTCGGCGACCGTCACCGACCCCTTGCGGAGCCCCGACAGGTCAGTACCGATGCGAAGCATATCCCTGCTGGTTTCGTCGCCAGTCCGATTGGTTGTCGCAACCAGCGTATCGTACCGTTGGGTCTCCTCGAAAAGCTCTCTGGTCTCCTCGATGGCCGTCTCGCCGACGTTCTGTCGGACCTGCCGACGGGCCGCACCTTCGCGGTCGGTTCGAGGCCGAACGTAGACGTAAAAATAGATGATAGAGACGACGGTGATCGCCGCTGCGCCGGCCAGCGGCACGAGGCCGACCTGCGTGAGCACCGCAAAGCCGCTTGCCATCCCGAAAATCTGCATCCACGGGTAGAGCGGCGAGGTAAATTCGGGCGAGTAGTCGTCGACCGCACCTTCGCGGAAGCCGATCAGTGCGAGGTTGACCAGTATAAAGACGATAATCTGGAACGCGCTGCCGAACTTGGCGACCTGGTCGATCGGCAGAAAGACGATAAACACGATGATAACTGCCCCCGAGAGGCCAATCGAGAGCACCGGTGTGTTAAACCGCTCGCTGACGTTCTCGAACGCCGGTGGGGCAAGCCCGTCGCGCGCCATCGCAAACGGGAATCGCGAGGCCGACAACAGCCCGGCGTTCGCCGTCGACGCCAACGCCAGCAGTGCCGCACCGACGACCGCGATTGTGCCGACCGTTCCGAGCGTCGCGTTCGCAGCGATTGCCATGATCGGCCCTTCGCCGTCGACTTCGAGTTGGCCCGCCTCGATGGCTCCGGGGACGTCGACCACGCCGATGGCGACGTAGACAACGCCAACGTACAGTGCGGTCGTCAACAGCAGCGAGCCGATCATCGCTCGTGGAATCGTTTTGCCCGGGTCTTTGACCTCTTCGGCGACGGCGGCGATCTTGATCACCCCGGCGTAGGAGATAAAGACGAGCGCGGTCGCCGCCAGCAGCCCCCCGCTACCGAAGTTGAACGCCCCAGCTGTTCGTTCTGGATCGAGGTCGGGGACTCCGCCGACGACGAACCACACTAACGCGAGCAACATCACCGCAACAATGACGAACTGCATACTGCCGGCACTTTTCGTGCTGACGATGTTGATTAGCGTGAAAAACAGGGCCAGCCCGACCGCGATCGGAATGATGTAGGCGGCGATCTCCGGGGCAATAAAAACGAGATACGGCACCCCGCCGACCAGCGCGAGCGCGCCTTTGAACGAGAGCATAAACCAGTTGCCGACGCCCGCGATTGTTCCCAGCAGTGGGCCCATCCCCCGCTCGACGTAGACGTACGAGCCGCCGTCTTCCGGCATTGCGGTGGCCATCTCGGAGGCCGAAAACGCCGCCGGCAACACGAGCACCCCCGCCAACAGAAACGCCAGCACCACGGCTGGCCCGTTGACCGTCATGAACGCGACGCCGGGGAGAATGAAAATCCCGGAGCCGACCATCGCACCGATGGCGATCGCCATCGTCGAAAACAACCCTAAATCCCGTTTCAGTCCTGTCGGCATCGATACTCCCTGTTCGCGGTCAGTCGCTGTATATGTTTCATGGTAGTGTACATAGTATACTATACTCTAACTGCACCCGAGCGTGGTCGACCACGCTGGTTTCGTGCGGTTCCGTTCTCCGTCCAGTGTGCTGTTCGGCGGTCATGGCTACACCCCGAACAGTTTGCTGAGCAGGTATCGCTGGACGATTCCTGGCCGGTGTTCGTCAGCAGGCTGGACCATGATTGCGGTACACTCGACGCTGTCGACGAGTTCGTCGCCGGGGCGGCCGAAGATATCGCCGCTTACGCCCCGGGTTTCGGTACCGGTGACGAGCAGGTCGGCCGACTCGGCGAACCGTGCGAGCCCCGTGACCGGATCGTCGGTTTCGAGCACCCGTGAGGTGGCCGGCACCGTCAGCAGTCGCATCAGCTCGCTGTGGTAGTCTTCGACTGTTTCGCGTCGACTGTCGGCTGCGGACGCCGAGATCGTCTGCATCAGCGTGATCGTCGCGCCGGTTTCTTCGGCGATGGCGTCGGCGACCAGTAGCTTCACTGGGTCGTACAGCCCGCGTGTCGAGACAACCGCGATCTCGTCAGCGCCAGTAAAACCACGGTCTTCGACGAGTAGCACGCCACAGTCAGCGTTTTTCAGTACGTGCGTCGTGATCCCGTCCCGGAACCGGCTGTGCATCTCCTCGCGGCGGCGTTCGAGCACGACGAACCCGAAGTCTTCGTAGGCGACGTACTCGGTGATCGCCTCACCGATATGCTCGCTTTTGATCTCTCGGTAGTCGACGGTCTGGCTATGCGTCCGGTCGTCAACGGCGTCGACGACCTGTCCGCCGGATGGTCGCAACTGGTCTCCACCGCCGTACCACTCCGGTGGTCCATCGTCGAACTGCAGCCACTCGGGCAGTGGCTCGCGGCTCACATCGGGGCCGCGCTGGGTGAACACGCGGTGCGGTACCGACTCGAACAGCCCGACGGTGACCGACCCAGTACGCAGCCGCGAGAGGTCGAGCCCGATGCGTGTCATATCTTGACGCGCCAACTCACTGGTTTTGCTCGTAATCGCAACGAGCACATCGTGTCGACGGCCCTCCGCGAACAACTCACGGGCGCGTTCGATGGCACGCTCGCTGACGCTCCGTCTGACACCGGCGCGCGCCGCACCTTCACGGTCGATCCGAGGTCGGGCATACACGTAGTACCACACGAGTCCGAGCCCAGCAATTCCCAGCGCGCCGACGAACGGCACGCCACCGAGCTGGTAGAGCACGACTGCGCCGCTTGCGATACCAAATATCTGGAGCCACGGATACAGCGGCGAGACGAACGCCGGATTGTAGTCGTCGACCGCCCCCTCACGGAAGCCGATCAGTGCCAGGTTCAGCAGCATGAAGACGAGAATCTGGAACGCACTGCCGAACCGGGCGACCTGACCGACATCGAACACCGAGACGATGAAGATCATCGCCCCGCCGGTGAGCGCGATGGCGTTGACCGGCGTGGCAAACCGCTCGCTGACCGTCTCGAGGTTTTTCGGCAACAGGCCATCGCGGGCCATCGCCAGCGGAAACCGCGAGGCCGCCAGCAGGCCGGCGTTCGCCGTCGACGCCAGCGCGAGCAGCGCGGCGATGACGATGATGATGACCCCGATCTGGCCGAAGACAGCGTCCGCCGCAGCCGCAATCGGTGCGGGATCACCCGCTGCGCCTGGTTCGGGGACGAATCCCGCGCCGGGCGTCAGATCCGCAACGCCGATCGCCACGTAGACGATGCCCACGTAGAGTGCCGTCGTAAACAGCAGCGAGCCAACCATCGCCAGCGGGAGGTTTCGACCCGGATCTTTGACCTCCTCGGCGACGGCTGTGACTTTCGTGACGCCCGCATACGAAACGAACACGGCACCGATCGCAGCCAGCAACCCGTCGCTCGTGATATCGAAACTGCCGGTTGTCTGGCCGGCATCAATGTCGGGGACGCCGCCGACGATGAAGTACACCATTGCCAACAGCATCACGCCGACAATGACGAACTGAACGCTGCCTGAGCCTTTCGCGCTGATAATGTTGACAGCGGTAAAAAACAGGGCTAACCCGACAGCCATGACGACGATGTACTCTGCAAGCCCTGGTGCGAGCACGACGAGATACGGCACGCCACCGACCAACGCGAGCGAGCCTTTCAGCGAGAGCATGAGCCAGGTACCGAGCCCTGCGACCGTCCCCAGCATTGGGCCCATCCCCCGCTCGACGTAGATGTACGCCCCGCCGTCTTCGGGCATCGCGGTTGCCATCTCGGCGGCACTGATTGCCGCTGGCAACACGAGCAGCCCTGCGATACCGAACGCGACGACGGCGGCCGGGCCGGCATCGGCGTAGGCGACCGCCGGGAGAATGAAAATTCCGGAGCCAACCATTGCACCGATGGCTAACGCCGACGTCGACAACAGGCCGAGATCGCGCTTAAGCCCGGTTGGCATCAGTCTCCCTCCTGTCGGTCTGGCTCGCACATCTGGCCATAGCGTACGTATATCTATGTGCGCTATGCGTGTGAAAACCATACCTGACTGGTCAAGTAGTCGACCGGCTGAGCTATCTACACCTAACAGGTCAGTGTCCGACGGATCTTTAGTGGCTGCAGTGGTTGCTTCCGGTATGTCCGTTCTCAGTCGCTATCTGGCGTGGTTCGGCGATCAGGAGCTGTGGGTACAGTTCGTTGTGACGACGGTGTTGTTTGGGGTGTTGTTTCTCTCGGGCGTCTACACGTTCGGTCTCGTCCCGCTGGTGATTATCATGGCTGTGATGCTCGAACACTGGTATCGGGAGGGACGCGATCCACAGCCAGACAGCGACAACTGAGCCGGTTGCCAACGAAGCAGTCGACGGCGAATCTACCAACCTGCTGAGAGCGACCCGGAGTGTCTCGCAGTTGTGCGGTCGTGGTCAGCGTCGCAGTTGTGCGGTCGCATTCAGCGTCGCAGTTGGTGGCCGTGGTCAGCGTCGACAGCTCCTCTCGAGCGTGGTTACCGTCGACCCAGGAGTCACGACTGACCCACAGTCCAGTATATCAGTATTTGGTGACTACCGGCAAAAAAACAGGAAGGCGTCCGCGTAATCGGCAGTTAGTCGTCGGCTGGGCTTGCTGCACCGAGCGTGCCCGAGGCGACGCTGCCAATGGTGGCCTCGTTGGCCGCAACCCATCGCAGCAGCAGGAACGCGAAGATGTACTTCGCGCCGATGTCAAGCAGGCTGTAGGCCCACGAGGTGATTGCCACATCGAGCACCGCGATCCCCTCGGCACCGAGCGCCCAGAAGATCGGGTAACCGAGCCACAGCACCACGGTCAGGATCTTCAGCGTGTTGAAGATCTCCGAGGTGCCGGCGACTTCGGCGTCTTTGGGCCACTCTACGAGCAGGATGTAGAGGACGGCCACGAAGAAGGCACAGCTAATGACGTACCAGAACCAGCGCAGGGCGTGGGACGAGACGGTCAGTGCTGCGGCCAGGCCGGTGACACACATTCCGATGTCCATCACCAGCGCGGTGAAGATTTTCGTGAGGTTCGATCCCGCAAGCAACCCGAGTGCCAACAGGATCATCGGCGTCGACAGTGCCCACGTGAGGTATCGACCCCACATCGTCAGTACCTCTTCGCCCGCTAACGCATGGCCCGCGGGCATCTCAAGGAAGCTGATGGTGAGCCCGGAAGCCAACCCGAGATAGCTGGAAATCGACACCAGCGGAACCATCAGCGTCGAAACGAAGATCAGCTGTGAACGCGGATCCTCGACGTTGCGGCCCATGTAGACAAACAGCAGGATCGACAGCCCTGCTAGGGCGATGTTTGCCCAAAACGAGAGGTTCAACGACGCGTTCTCCTGGACGCGCTGATACACCTCTGGTTGAGTTAGCTCGGCTGCACCGCCAGCCTGTGCAATAGTTACCAGTTCGGCTGCTGCAGTCTCTATCATGATCCAGTTTACTGTTAGACGGTCGCTAACTAAACAACACAACCTGACTAGTAAGAGACGACAGCGAAAAATAGCGCTGCCAGACCTGTCAGATAAAAGTCAGAACTGTTTACTTAATCTGGTACTAACTGGTAGGTATGGCCGATCCCCATATCCTGCTTGCCCATCCAGTCGACGGACGTGATACGATTCGAGAGCAGTTGGAGACCGACGGCTGTGTGGTCGAGACCACATCAACAGCGACCGATGCAATCAAACGGCTCACAGCCGACCGGTTCGACTGTCTGGTCAGCGCTCTCGATCTGCCGGGCGACGACGGGCTGGCGCTGTGCTCGACTGTCGACCAACTGGCTCCCGACCTGCCGGTCGTGTTGCTTGCTGACAAGGCGGATCTGGATACGGACGTCGAAACCGACGTCGACCACGTCATCATGAAAAATGGCCAGGCGTCGTTCGACCGGCTGCGTTCGGTCGTCCACACACAGTACTCGTCGGGCGAGCCAGCCGATCGCAAACAGGATATCTCCGGCCACGAACCGGTCGACGCCGATCTCGCCCAAGCGATCGAAGAGGCACCGATCGGGATCAGCCTCAGTGATCCCTCGCTGTCGGACTATCCGCTTGTGTACGCCAACGACGCCTGGGAGTCGGTCACTGGCTACGACAGCCAGGAGGTTCTCGGCCGGAACCCACGACTGTTACAGGGTCCACAGACCGATTCGGAGGCCGTCGACCGGCTCTCGCGAGCCATTGATAACGAAGAGCCCGTCACGACGGAAATCCGCAACTACAAACAGGACGGCACGCCGTTTTGGAACGAGGTAACAATCGCGCCGGTGTACGACAACGGCGAGCTGGCCCACTACGTCGGCTTTCAGATCGATGTCACCAACCGCCGGGAGGCCGAAGCACTGGCCGAAGAGCGCGCCAGAAAACTCAACGACCAACGGCGTGCGCTCCGTCGGGTGCTCAATCGGGTCAACGGTCTGTTGAGCGAGGTCTCGGGCATTCTCGTCGAGTCGACCGACCGCGAGACGCTCGCCCACCGGGTCTGTGATGCGGTCGCCAGCGAGCCGGGGTACGCCGCCGGCTGGATCGGGAGCGTCGACCCTGCCGAAACCACACTGACGCTAACCGCGACGGCGGGGTTGCCAACCGACACCTCCTGTGAGTTGGCACTCGATTCGCTGTCGCCGGCTATCCAGCGCGCCGTCGAGACCGATGGCCTCGAGTGGGCCTCCGGCGACGCCACGGAAACCCCGCTGGATCCCTCGCGGGTGAGCGCCCAACAACTGCTTGTCGTCCCGTTGTGCTACGGCGAGCGTCGCTACGGACTTCTCGGGGTGTACGGCACCGACACCGAGGTGCTCGACCGGCGCGAACAGCAGCTCTTCGAGTCGCTCGGCCGGATGATCGCCAACGGACTCCACGCCGTCGAGGCCACACGACTGCTGACAACCGACCACGTCACCGAACTCGACATCGAGATCAGCGACGAGTCGTTCGACCTCTGTGAACTTGCTGCGGCTGTCGACGGACGGATCGAACGCGTCGGGACAACCAGAACTGACGCCGGTGACTGTGAGCTGTATCTGTCGACCGAGTCGGCAGTCGACATCGATCGGGTAGCGTCACTGTCGTTCGTCAGCGACGCCCGAATCGTCTCGGAGACCGACACCGAAACAACGCTGTCGGTGCGACTGTCGGCGGTCGAACCCGACGCTGCGCTCGCCGAGGTGGGGGCGGTCGTCACCGAGACAACCGCGAGCGCCGACCATGCGCGGCTCACTGTCGAGGCTCCGCCACAGCAGGTCGTTCGCTCGCTGCTCGATACGTTGCGCTCGCGGTATGACGCCGTCGAGCTGCGGGCTCGAACCGAGCGCGACCGTCGCGAGCGCCGCCCCGACGAGTTCGCCGCCGCCGTCGACGATCGGCTCACCGACCGCCAACAGGCCGCCCTTCGGGCCGCCCAACTGAACGGCTACTTCGAGTGGCCGCGGCCGGTCGACGGCGAGGAGATCGCCGAGACAATGGGAATCACCCGCCAGACGTTCCACCAACACCTACGGGCGGCCGAACAGAAACTGGTTGAGGCCTACATTGAGGCCTGATCGACCAGTCGGTCTTTCGACCACCGCACACAGTTCGACGCCGAGTCGACTGATCCCTGACTGGTATGGTCCAACAGCTATACTGATAGTCCACATATTGGTGAGTGCCTATGGAGCACAGCCAGCTACCGGAACAGTGGTATCGACTGCGTCCGGTTGGTGAGCACTGATGGGGGTACCGCTCACGTATCTGGGGTTCCATGCGGTGTTCGTGATTCCGCCGATCGTCCTACTCGGTTGGCTTGCATACCGCCGGAAGGGTGCGATGTGGGGGCATCCCGCACACTCCGGCCTTGCAATTATTATTGGGCTTGCCGTGCTGTACACGACACCCTGGACAAACATGATGATTCCCGAAGGTGTCTGGTGGTACGGCGAGGGTGCGGTGATCGCGACGATCTGGCACACGCCGCTCGAAGAGTACCTGTTTTTCGTCCTCCAGCCGCTGCTGACGGGATTTTGGCTCTACCACATTATGCCGCGAGTCGACATGTCGCTGTCGATCCCGGGCTGGCATCGCCTGGCTGGTGGGCTGGCTGGGCTCGGCATTTCGGCGGGCGGCTGGTGGCTCATGGGAACCGAGTCGACCTTTTATCTGGGCTCGCTGCTCTGGTGGAGCGGCCCGATTTTGGCGATCCAGTGGGCGTTCGGTATCACCTACTTGCGGGCGGTCTGGCGGCGCGTAGCGCTGGCGATTGGCGTTCCGACGCTCTATCTGTGGGCAGCCGACTGGGTTGCCATCGAGTTGGGGATCTGGGTGATTTCGAGCAGCCATACCATCGGCATTGGGTTCGGCAGCCTCCCGATCGAGGAGGCGCTGTTTTTCCTGTGTACGAACGTCTTCGTCGTCCAAGGGGTCGTCCTCTACGTCTGGGTCGTCGACCAGCGGCCCGACCTGTTTTCGCTTCGGACGCTCGATACCGTACTTGCGGGGCTGCGGGCCCGCCTCGAGCTGGGCTGATCGATCCCACGCGTTTCGACTGATCATTGTTCGCCGTTCCGACTGATCGACCCGCGCGCTTTTTGACTCGCACCACAAAGCGAGCCTGTGGCAACGCATCCGGCTGCCGACAGCGACCACATAGCCATCCGGCAAGCAACGCGAGCGGATCTGCTGGCGGTCTCGCGGCTCGAAAAGCGGGTGTTCGACGATCCGTGGTCGTATTCGGCGTTCGAGAGATTTCTGGGTGAGCCGGCGTTTCTTATCGCCGAGCGCGAGGTTGATATCGTCGGCTACGTCGTCGCCGACTGGACGGCCAACTTCGGCCGGGATTTCGGCCATATCAAGGATCTCGCCGTCGACCCGGAGCTCCAACGCAACGGACTGGGTCGACGCCTGCTGCGGCGGGCAGTCTCGAAGTTGCTGGTCGAAGGCGTCACCAGGATCAAACTCGAAGTCCGCGAGGGCAATACGCCGGCCAGACGGCTGTACGACGAGGAGGGGTTCGAGCCGTTCCGCCGAATTCCTCGGTATTACAACGACGGCGAGGCCGCACTGGTGTTGCTCTACAGTCCGGAGTAGCCCCGCCGCCGAACCGCCGCCGTTTTACTCGAGACGCTCGTAAGCGCGCTTAATGGGGTATCTGTGTCCGGTCTGCGAGGAGCCGTTCGGCGACGCCCAAGCGTGTGCGAACCATCTGGCAGTGACTGCGATCCTCCACGGCGACCGCCACGAGGAATGGCTCGCTGAGGCAGTCGACGACTGGGCCGACGACTCGGTCGACAGTTGGGAGTCGATCCCTCGGACCGCCCTCGCCGAACTGGTCGTCGACCGCGCCGACGAAACCGAGCACCACGACCATCCTGGCGATCATGGCCGTCCTGTCGAGTCGACAGCCGTCGATCCAGCCAGCCAGCCGGCGATCACCGACTCTGCCGCGGCGGTCGACGGACTCGATGCCGACGCCCAGGCGATTTTGCGCGAGGCCCGCGAGCTAACCGACCAAATGCAACAGCGTGGGCCAAGCGACGAAGGGAAACAGTCCTAAG
This sequence comes from uncultured Haloferacaceae archaeon, assembly GCA_964581495.1. GTDB lineage: Archaea > Halobacteriota > Halobacteria > Halobacteriales > Haloferacaceae > Halohasta. Next base: position 10,419 of record CAZOOU010000007.1, on the reverse strand, counting down.
TCGGCGAGCGGGTGTCGACGCATGGACAGCGAGGGCGTCTACGAGTTCGAGACGGTCAAAGCCGCACGCGAGGCCTACGAGACCGCCGGCCCGGTCGCACAGATCATCGTCAAAGAAACCGCGAAAGCGATGGCGTTCGACAACGCCGAGTATGACGAGCGAGTCACCGGCGAAGTCGTCGAGACCGCACGCGACGCGCTGTTTGCCTCGCTTTTGACAACCTACGAGGGCTCGCAGACTGACTTTGAGGCGTGGTGCGACGAGCACTCCGACTATGAGGTCGACCACATCGGCAGCGACAACGTTGAGTCGGCAATCTGGCATCCTGTTCCGTTTGCTGGCACCGTAGTTGTGGCGAGCTATCAAAACGAGCCTGCGGCCGCAGCCGCGACCGTTCGTCGACGGGCGTTCGGTCGGGAGTACCGCGACCGTTTTTAATGAGTAGTTAGTCGTCGGCTACTCGTGGAATTTTTTGCCGACGGTTTCGGATTCGATATCCCAGCCGTCGTCGGGTTCGTCGGCTGCCGGTTTATAATAGCGCGTTGAGACCATCCCGTCTGGGGCGGCATCGCTAATATACGCCAGCTCGGTGATTTCGATCCACCCGTCGGTGTCTTCTGGTGCTTCGTCGACGACTGCGGTAATCTCACCGTCTTCGGCCGTCTGAATCCAGCGTGTCATTAGTAGTTGGTCTGTAACAGGGCGATTATATCAGTCATCGCCGACTGTGCGGTTGTCTCACACAACCGGGTCGGTTTCGGACCCACGTCACTGTGTGACGCTCCGCAGTGAGAACAGCACCTTTATCAGTCGTTCGGGGCGAATTTTTCACAAGATTCCTCTGAGGAGGTCAATGGTGACACAAGAGACAACACAACCGGAGGTGAACATCGGACTCGTCGGTCACGTCGACCACGGGAAAACGACGCTCGTGCAGGCTTTGAGCGGTTCGTGGACCGATCAACACAGCGAGGAGATGAAACGCGGCATCTCGATTCGACTGGGGTATGCGGACGCGACGTTCCGCAAATGTCCTGGCATCGAGGAGCCTGACTGTTATACCGTCGACGAAGAATGCGCCGACGGCTCCGAAAGCGAGCCGCTTCGGACGGTGTCGTTCGTCGACGCGCCCGGCCACGAGACGCTGATGGCGACGATGCTCGCCGGGGCCTCGCTGATGGACGGCGCGGTGCTCGTCGTCAGCGCGACCGAGGACGTTCCGCAGTCCCAGACTGAAGAGCATCTGATGGCGCTCGATATTATCGGCATCGAGAACATCGTCATCGCCCAGAACAAGGTCGATCTGGTGGACCGCGACCGCGCGGTCGACAACTACGAACAGATCCAGGAGTTCGTCGAGGGGACGGTCGCCGAAGACGCCCCAATCGTCCCGATCAGCGCCCAACAGGAGGTCAACATGGATCTCCTCATCGGCGCAATCGAGGAGACGATCCCCACACCGGACCGAACCGACGGCGATGAGTCCCGGATGTACGTCGCCCGGAGCTTCGACATCAACCGCCCCGGCACCACGTGGGAGAACCTCTCGGGTGGCGTGATCGGCGGCAGTCTCGTCGACGGCGAGTTCGAAAACGGCGACGCGATCCAGCTCCGACCCGGTCGACAGGTCGAAGAGGGTGGCAAAACCGAATGGCAGTCGATCGAGACGACGATCCGGTCGCTCCAGGCTGGCAGCGAGAGTGTCGACTCCGTGACGCCCGGTGGCCTCATCGGCGTCGGAACCGGTCTCGATCCAAGCCTTGCCAAAGGCGACGCGCTTGGCGGCCAGGTGGCGGGAACGCCCGGCAGTCTGCCGCCGACCCGCGAGGCGTTCGAGATGGACGTTGAACTCCTCGACCGTGTCGTCGGCGAAGGCGACGAGGTCGAAGAGATCTCGACCGGCGAGCCGCTGATGCTCACCGTCGGCACCGCGACCACGGTGGGTGCGGTGACCAGCGCGCGAACCGGCGAGTGTGAGGTCAAACTCAAACGACCAGTGTGCGCGCCAGCCGGCGCGAAGATCGCCATCAACCGCCGTGTCGGCGCGCGCTGGCGACTGATCGGCGTCGGCACACTCACGGAGTAACGGAGCAGAATGACAGCGGTTGGCATGGATACGAACGCGCTGATGATGCCGGTCGAACTCGGCGTACGGGTGTTCGACGAACTCGACCGCCTGCTCGGTGCAGGCATGGCCGACTATCTCGTCCCGCAGCCCGTCGTCGACGAACTCGACGCGCTTGCGGCCGGCAGCGGCGAAGAGGCAAAAGCCGCCAGCGTGGGAAAAGATCTTGCCAATCGCTGTCGTGTAGTCGAAACGAACGAATCGTACGCCGACGACGCACTTGTCGAACTTGCCGAAGACGGCCAGTTCGCCTACGTCGTCACCAACGACCGGCCCCTACGCGACCGCCTGCTGTCCCGCGGCGTTCGCGTGATCGGTGTACGAGGAACAAACAGACTCGGGATAACAGAACCATAATATGTACAAACGGGTACGACTCAAGGACACGGTTGAAGTGCCGCCACGGCAGTTGGCGGATGTGACTCCGCAGCGGGTCAAACACCTGCTGCAGGACAAACTAGAAGGACGGATGGACGAGGATGTCGGGAGTGTCGTCAGTATCACCGAGGTACACGACATTGGGGAGGGAACGGTCCTGCCCAATCGGCCCGGTGTCTACTACGAGGCGGAATTCGACGCGATCACCTTCGATCCGGATATGCAGGAGGTCGTCGACGGCACGGTCGTCGAGGTCGTCGAGTTCGGTGCGTTCGTCGGCATCGGCCCCGTCGACGGGCTGCTCCACGTCTCCCAGATTTCGGACGAATACCTCGCCTTCGACGGCGAAAACCAGCAGCTCGCCTCGACGGAGTCGAATCAGACGCTCGGCGTCGACGATCCCGTCCGCGTTCGGGTTGTCACAAAGAGCATCGACGAGCGGAACCCCCGCGACTCGAAGATCGGGCTGACGGCCAAACAGCCCGGGCTCGGCAAACACGACTGGCTCGACGCCGACCGCCGTCGGCGCACCCAAGAGGCGACCTCGGAGGGAACATAGATGGCCAAATCGCGACTCGCCTGCCGGGAGTGTCATTTCGTCAACGACGCCGACGTCCAAAACTGCAAGAGCTGTGGGTCGTCGAGCCTGACCGAAGACTGGGCGGGCTACGTCATTATTCCACATCCCGAACAGAGCGAGATCGCAACAGAAATGAACGTCACCGAACCCGGCAGCTACGCGCTGAAAGTCCGGTAGCGTGATTTCCCTTCCTGAATCGCTGCGCAGTGCGTTTAAAACGCCGTTCGGGCCCGTCTACACGGACACCGAGCGACTGCTATCGGCTGTCGACGAAACCGCTGGCGACCACGATCACGGTAGCACGCCCCTACTCGCAGTCGGTGATGTCGTTAGTTACCACCTACTGAAAAGCGGTCGACAGCCCGACGTAATGGTGATCGACGGCAAAACCGAACGCGAGGCCGTCGCAAGCGAGATCGAAGCGCGGCTTGCAGATCCAGCTGGGACGGTCCACGAGGTTCATAATCCACCGGCTGAACTCTCCGAGGAGCTGTTGGTGATCCTCAAGAAAGCCACCGAGGCCGACGAGCCGGTGACGATCCGCGTCGACGGCGAAGAGGATCTGGCGACGCTGCCGGCCATCGTCGCCGCGCCGCTTGGCTCCAGTGTGATCTACGGCCAGCCCGGCGAGGGGATGGTCCATGTCGCGGTCACCGACGCCCAGCAGCGCGAGGCTTGCCACCTGCTGGAGGAGTTTGACGGCGACACCGCCGGCGCGCTGGCAGTAGTCGACGACTAACATCACCCAGCGCCGACGGCGGTAGATAGCTGTTTGCTCAGGCGGTCGACATCGCCAGCCACGGAGGGGAGCCTTCGAAATCCTTTTACAGCGTTCCCGAGGAGTTATGAGCAACTGACCATGGACGTCACTATCATCTCCGAAGAGGAGAATCCGATGCTGCACCGCACAGATATTCGATTCGAGACGGTCCACGACGAGACCACACCCTCGCGGCTCTCGGTTCGGGACAGTCTGGCAGCCAAGCTCGACAAAGACTCCGACGAGGTCGTTGTGCACGAGCTCGATACCGCCTTTGGCATGCGAAAGACCGTCGGCTACGCCAAGGTCTACGAGAGCCCCGAGTTCGCCCGCGAAGTCGAACAGAAACACATGCTCGACCGCAACAAGATCGACGAATCCGAAGCGGCAGCCGAAGCCGACGCTGAGGAAGCCTAATCGGCCGAATGCGCGTTCTCGGCATCGAAGGGACCGCCTGGGCCGCCAGTGCGGCGCTCTACGATTCAGCCGAGGACACTGTTTTCATCGAGAGCGACCCCTACCAGCCCACCAGCGGCGGCATTCATCCACGGGAGGCTGCCGAACATATGGGCGAGGCCATTCCACAAGTCATCCGGACTGTGCTGGACCACGCCGCCGAGACGGCCAGCGACACTGGCCAGTCAACCGGGTATGGAATCGACGCTGTGGCCTTCTCGCAGGGGCCCGGCCTGGGGCCCTGTCTGCGGACCGTCGGCACAGCCGCCCGCGCGGCGGCCCAAACCCTCGCTGTTCCGCTTGTCGGCGTCAACCACATGGTTGCGCACCTCGAAATCGGTCGACACCAGTCGGGCTTCGAGTCGCCGGTCTGTCTCAATGCCTCTGGGGCCAATGCCCACCTGCTGGGCTTTCACAACGGTCGGTACCGTGTACTCGGCGAGACGATGGACACCGGCGTCGGCAACGCCCTCGACAAGTTCACCCGCCACATTGGCTGGAGCCATCCCGGCGGTCCGAAAATCGAACAGGCCGCCGCAGACGGCGAATATATCGATCTTCCCTATGTCGTCAAGGGGATGGATTTCTCGTTTTCGGGGATCATGAGCGCGGCCAAGCAGGCTGCAGACGATGGCCATGCGATCGAAGACATCTGTTTTTCGTTGCAGGAACACGTTTTCGGGATGCTCACCGAAGTCGCCGAGCGCGCGCTGTCGCTGACCGGCACTGACGAACTCGTTCTTGGCGGTGGGGTCGGCCAAAACGCTCGCCTTCAGGAGATGCTCGAAACAATGTGCACCGAACGCGGCGCCTCCTTTTACGTTCCCGAACCGCGATTCCTGCGCGACAACGCCGGAATGATCGCCGTGCTGGGAGCCAAGCAGTTCGCGGCGGGCCAAACGCTCTCTATCGCGGACAGCGCGGTCGACCCAAACTTTCGACCGGATCAGGTTCCCGTCCGGTGGCGCGCGGACGAACCCTCTGTCGCTCGCGGCCTGGCTGACGCCCCGTCGACACAACCGCCGAGCGAGCGGCCCACACAACGGGGAGCCGAAGCGGTGGTCGACGAGATAGATCCCGACCAACTGGGGTTGAGTCTCCCTCGTCGATCCGTCCGCAAGCGGCGTGTCCCCAAAGCCTACCGTCATCCCAAACTGGATGCGACTCTCCGCCGGGAGCGAACTGCCGCCGAAGCACGGCTTACTTCCGAGGCCCGTCGGGTGGGTGTGCCGACCCCCCTGGTGTGGGACGTCGACCGTGACGAGTCGACGATCGTCTTCGAACACGTCGGCGAGCGCGATCTCGCCGCCGAGTTGGCGGTCGAGCCCGTCCGTCAGGTCGGCGCGCATCTCGCGGCGATCCACGAGGCTGGCTTCGTCCACGGCGATCCGACAACCCGAAACATCAGAGTCGGCGAGCGAACGTGGCTCATTGATTTCGGGCTCGGCTTTCATACGGGCCACATCGAGGACCACGCGATGGATCTGCACATCTTCCACCAAAGTTTGGCCTCAACGGCCGACGATCCCGAGCCGCTTTTCGAGGCGATGATCGCAGGGTACGCCGAGACGGGCCACGCGGCGGTGCTCGATCGGCTCGAAACCATCGAAGACCGCGGCCGCTACCAGTGAACCCGGCGGTAGGCCCTTCCTACTATCAGTGATGTGTTATGAATGACTGATGCTTAAGCCAGTAGAGCCCAGCGGTCATGTATGGTCCGCGAGTTGGTCTCCCGTCGGGCAGTCGTGGCGTCGACGGGGCTGTCGGTCGCACTCGCCGGCTGTCTCGCCGACGGTAGCTGCGAGACGGTCGTCGACGAGACCGAGACCGTCGAGCGGAACGGCATACGGGTCTACGACGCCGACGCCACCGCGGGCCAGCGGCTGTACGTTCGGCTGCGCAGAATCGAGGGGCCACCCGCCAGGGTGAGCGTGTTCGATCCGGCCGAAGAGCCGTTGCTTGAGCGACAGGATGTCGACCGAATCGAGCGTATCGTCGAGATAGCCGACGCTGGCGTTCACAGCGTGGTAACCCAAAACAACTCTTCGAGCGACACCGGCCGGTGGCTGACAACCGTGGCTGTCTACCAGGGCTGGTGTTCGGACATCTTCTAATGGAGCAGTCAGATGGATAGCTATCGCAACGTCGGTCGGTGGCTGGTACTCTGTGGGGTAACGCTTGTGCTCGTCTGGCTGAGTGGCCCTCGGAACACGCTGTTCGGGCTGGGTGTTGTCGCAGGAGTTGCTGCCGGTAGTCACCGTGCTGCCTATCGACAGTTCACCAGTGAGACGGTCTCGACGGCGGTGGCGACGCTCTCGACCGGGCTGTTCGTTGGGGCGGTGTCGGTGGCTCTCGTTTCGGCCTGGCGGCTGCCAACGCTGTCGACGGCCACACTGGGGTATGCGATCGGGGTTTTGGCCGCCTGGCTGCTGATCAGCGGCGCGTCAGTCGAGGAGCTGGGGCCGTTTGCGGCAATTGGGGGGCTTTTGATCGCCGTCTTCGGCGGTGCGGGTGGGTTGCTGATCGTCCCGGATTCGACGCTGTTCGTGGCGCTGCTGTTTGCCGGATTGGTCGGTGGCGTTGTCATCCCGCTCAGCGCGCTGGCGATCAGTGCAGTGACGTCGCGATCGGTCCGCCGGTCGGCCGAACGTGAGCCGATCAAACCGGCAACCAGATTCGGGATCGAGGCTACCGCCGTCGCCGGTGTTGCGATTGTGGTCCCGTTCGGCTCGCGGGCTGTCGCCCTGTTCGGTCATGGTGGGGCCGGCTGGTTTCCGGTCGGTCTGCTTGGTGGCGTGATGCTGTCGGTCAGTCTCTGGTCAGTCGACGGTCGCTCCGAGCGGTTGACCCGCGTTCGTGACTGGTTTGTCGAGCGGGTCTACCAGCTCCTCGACCGGCTCACCCGCTGGGTCGAACGCCGACGCAACCGCGGCTCACACAGCAGTCTCAACGAGTCGGCCGACGGCGAGGGTGGCGGCGAGGCCGCTGCAGCGGGCGACGAATCGCTGTCGAACGCAAGCGGGCTCGTCGACCGGGCTGCCAGTCGCGTCGCTGACCACGAGTTCGTCAGGATGGCCGCCGAGGAGATCGATTCGATGGCGGCGGCCAACAACGGGCTCCGCGACCGCGTCGGCATGTTCTGGGGCCGGCTCAGCGGAGCGATCGAACGACAGCGGCTGGCGACAGGCGCGACTCTCCAGCTGTCGGCCGCCGAGACTGCCCATGACGAGGGCGACACCGAGCGTGCCCGGTCGCTGGCGGACACTGCGCTCCAGCTTGCCGCGCCCACTATCGGGACGGCTGCGGCGGCTGTCGTCCGCGGCCGCCGCCAGGGGTTCGAGCGTGTCTTCGATGGACTGGCACCGCTGTTTTCGCGGATCGATGCGCTGTTGGCCGACGAACAGTTCGTCGACCAAGAGACCGACCCAGAGGGATTCGGCCTGATCCAACAGCTCTTAGAGCGGCTCGTCGAAACCGAGGCCGGCGAGGGGTTCGACAGCGCGCTGTCGACGATTCGAGCAGCGGCTGCCGATGGCTGGTACTCGGTGCAGGCCGGCGATCAGGCACTCACTAATGACAACTACCAGCGCGCGCTGGTGGCGTATCTGTCGGCAATAAATGCCTACCGTCGTGCCTACGACATCGCCACGGAGGCGAAAAAAACGGCGACCGCCGAACGGAAAACACCCGACGGCGAAAAGCCCCCAGCCGGCGGCGACCCCCGCACGACTGACGGCGATCACACTGTGACAGCGGCTGCTGGAACGTACGCCGCGGAGGCCTCCCGCATCGAGACCGCACTGGAGGCGCTGCTGTACGATACCGCCGCGCTGACGATTGCTGCCGTCGACGATCTGTACGGCACCGAGCCGCCGCCGACCGTCGACACTGACGGCCGCCGAACGATCGTGCGGACGCTTCGTGTGCTCCGGCAGACTCGCAGCCGGACCGACAGCGCGGTCCCGGTGGTCGATCTCGCGGACGATCGGTACCAACGCGCCGAGATCGCCCGCTCTGTCGCCCGGATCCGTCGACATCTCGCGGCGGCCGACGAGACGGCCAAGCGTGGCAACGTTGAGGCCGCCGTCGAGCAGTACGACCGGGCGGCCGACCGGCTGGACGTGCTCAGCAACCGGGCCGGCAACGCGGGGCTTGCTGATGTCGCCCGCAGGCTTGTCTCGACGGCCGCAGTGATCGGTGAGATTGCGTCCGACCCAACTGCGGAGGCGATCAGCCAACGCCCCGAGCTCTCGGTGCCGTCGACTGACGACCAGCGCGCTCCGGCGGCCGTCCCGGCGGGTCGACGGCTCAGACGCACGTTCTGCGAGCCGGCGTTCGTCGAACTCTGGGAGTTCACTGAGGAGGCTGCAGCCCACCCTGTCCTGGATTTTGCGGGCGAGCCGTACCCCGAACTCGTTGGGGCAGTGAACATGGCTCTGGGGACGCTCGATCCCATCTACTCGCGGCCCGATGTGGCTTCGCTGCAGGAGTGGGTCGACGACACCACCCTCGACGCACTCGCGGCGGCCGTCGAAACGGTCGCCGAGAGCCACCGCGAGCTGTGCGAACTCGACCAGATACCGTCGGCGTTTCGGGCACAACCGACTGTTCTCGACGACGAGTTGGCTGCCTCGGTGCCAACGGCCGAGGGGGTCGACGTCTTCGCCGACGCCTGGCTCTCGCGGGCTGACGCGCTGGCCGACGCCGGCGAGACGATCCAGCGACGACAGGCCGCCGTCGACGGCTTTGCCGCGCTCGAAGGGAAAGTTCGAAACAGGCTCGACCAGCGTGGCTGGCTCGGTACCTCGCAGGTGAGTGCCGAACTCCTCGAAGTGGCGGCCTCCCAGCTGGAGGGTGTCGCGTACGACGCCGATCGCCAGCGGCTCTCGAAAACCGGCGAGATCAGCCGACGGGATCGCGAATCGCCGACCGACGAGTCGGTGGTCGACGGACCGCTCGAAGATGATTCAGCGGTCGACGAATCGCCAGCAGAGGACTCAACGATTGGTGGATCGTCGGAAAATGACTCGACGGGCCGTGAGTCGACGGGCGACGCCTCGTCGGCAGATCCCAACTCGTCGGACTGAGAGGGCGAATTTTCATTACCTCGAAGCCTGTAAGGGGTTGTATGGCAGATAAATCAGACACTGGCGAAATCCTTGGCATCCCCTACAACTTCGAACGCCCCTCAATCGGTCGGATGTTGTCGGCCTACTGGCAGCCCGGCAAAGGGATGTTAGTCAAAAAGCCGTTCGGCATCGGCTACACGCTCAACCTCGCCTCGTGGCGGTCGTGGCTGGTTCTCGGCCTTGCCGGCGCGCTGCTCTACCAGGAACGAAGCGGCGACTCGGAGACCGAAGCCGACGAATCCGAAGTCGACGAGCCGGTCGAAGTTATCGTCGAAGACTGATCTTCAAACCACCAACCTGCGAACCACCAACCTGCGAACCACCAACCTGCGAACCACCGATCTGACGCTGCAGTCGACCGACGACGCTTTGGCGTATCGTCCGAACCGACAGGTATGCTCCGTTATGTGACGACGAATCCCGGTAAGGTTCGGGAGGCCCAACAGTATCTGGGCGACCAAATCAGTGCGTACGACTACGACTACGCCGAGATCCAAAGTGAGTCGATGGAGACCATCGCCGCCGAGGGCGCGCGCGAAGCCTACCGCGAACTCGGCGAGCCCGTTGTCGTCGACGATTCGGGACTGTTTCTGCACGGCTTCGACGGCTTTCCGGGTCCCTACTCGTCGTACGTTGAGGACAAACTCGGCATCGAGACTGTCTGGGAGCTCGCCCAAACCCGCGAGGATCGGACCGCCTCGTTTCGGTGTGTGATGGCCTACTGCGACGGCGAGGCGTTCGAGGCATCGCCCGATCCCGTTGATAAAGACGACCGCGCGGCTGCTGCCGCGAGCGATGTCGACGCGACCGCGAATGACGGGCTTCCTGTCAAACTGTTCGTTGGAACTGTTCGCGGCGAGATCGTTGCTCCGCGCGGCGACGGCGGTTTTGGCTTCGATCCGATCTTCGAACACGATGGGTCGACGTTCGCCGAGCTGAGCAGCGAGGCAAAAAACGCCCTGTCGCATCGCGGACGCGCGCTGGCGAAGTT
>CAZOOU010000006.1:0-26721 GCA_964581495.1 uncultured Haloferacaceae archaeon | reverse complement strand
TCGAGGCCGGCGAGCGAATCGGCTACGTCGCCCAGCGGTCGACCGACCGCGGCGGCTCAATGCCCGTGACGGTCCGCGAAGCAGTGCTGATGGGTCGGTTCGCCCACGTCGGTCACGGTCGACTCGGTAGTGAAGACCACAAAATCGTCGACGAAGCCATCGAACGCGTCGGCATCGCCGACCTCGCTGACCGCCCTGTGAGTGCGGTCTCGGGCGGCCAGCGCCAGCGTGCCTTCATCGCTCGCGCGCTCGCCAGCGAATCCGACCTACTCGCGCTCGACGAGCCGACCGTCGGCGTCGACGCCGACTCCCGCGAGGAGTTTTACGGACTGCTTGACGAACTCAACCAGCAGGGAATCACGATCATTCTGATCGAACACGACGTGGATGTACTGACGACCCACGTCAACAAGGTCGCCTGTATCAACCGCCAGCTGTACCACCACGGCGATACGGTCTCGTTTATCGAAAGCGATGCTCTGGCGGACGCCTACGGCAAAGAAAGCGGCATTCTCCATCACCACCACCCATGAGCGGCGACACTAAGACCTCTGAGGCTTCCGAGCCTGCCACGGCAGTCGCGCCAGCGACACCACTGCGTCGACGTATCGAGGAAGTCGGGCTGATTCTGGTCGGTCTGCTCGGTGCCCTGATGATCGTGTTTATTTTCGTCGACTGGCTGCGGACGCTGCCCGGCTCAGTTGGCTCTCTTGCGGCAAGCGGCTTCGGGCAGTTTCTGCTTGTCGGTGCGTGGATGGATTTCTATCTCGGCACCAACGTCTTTCGGCATCCGTTCATGTGGCGGGCGATCGCGACCGGAGTGCTGGTCGGCATCGTCGGCCCACTTGTCGGGACGTATCTCGTCCACCGACAGATGGCACTCATCGGCGAAACGCTGGCCCACACCGCCTTTGCGGGGGTGGCGATCGGCATTATCGTCATCGGCGCGCTCGGAATCTCCGGATCGGGTGGGCAGCTCGTCTTTGTCGCACTGATCGTGAGCGTGATTGCCGCCCTGGGCCTCCAGTGGCTCGTCGAGAACACCGACAGCTACGGGGACGTGCCGATCGCAATCGTGCTCACCGGCAGCTTCGCAGTCGGCACGCTGTTGATTTCATGGGGTCGCTCCTTTGTGTCGGTGCCCATCGATATCGAAGATTTCCTGTTCGGTGATCTGGCGATTGTGACTGCTGACGGCGCGCGACTTGTGGCGATTCTCTCGGTTGTCGTCGTCGGCCTCGTTGCCTACAACTACAAGCAGTTCCTCTTTATCACGTTCGACGAGAAGGCCGCCCGTGTCGCTCGCCTGCGGGTGCGGTGGTACAACGCGCTGTTGGTTGTGCTTACTGCCATCGTCGTCGTCGGTGCGATGCAGATTCTCGGCGTGATTTTGGTTGCCGGCCTACTGGTGATTCCCGTGGCTGCGGCCTCCCAGGTCGCCCAGGGGTTCCGTGAGACGCTGTATCTCTCGGTACTGTTCGGCCAGTTCTCGATTATCGCGGGAATCGCCGTTTCGATCTGGCAGGGGCTGCCCTCGGGTGGGTCGGTAATCGTCGTCGCCATCGGAATCTACCTCGCCGCAACCGTTGTTTCGGAGCGGTCGCCAGCACTCTCGCAAAGCTGACGGCTTTTGCCCTACGTCGACGATCTGGTTGCTGTCGGTCGGCTACGGTTTGCCTCGCCACCACATCACGCCGGCTGCCAGTGTTGACATTTGCATAGTTATACTAACTATATAATGAATATTTGGGGTTGTGGTACCATATCATATCGCATACTGAGCGTTTTACACGGCACTTTAAGAAGGGCCGGGGAGAATATACGCGCGATGGGCACGTTAACCGAGCTATTCGCGCCGGAACGCATCGCAGTCGTCGGTGCAACCGCACGCGAGGGGTCAATCGGACGAGCCGTGATGTCCAATCTCAAACTGGACTATGACGGCGAGATCGTCCCAGTAAACCCCAACTACGAGGAGGTGATGGGCTTTTCCTGCGTCGGGGAGGTAGGAGAAGCCGCGGCCGATATGGCCGTCATTGTTGTGCCGCCGAAGATCGCGCTGCCTGCGGTCGAGCAGGCAGGCGAGGCTGGTATCAAGAGCGTCGTCGTCATCACCGCCGGCTTCGGCGAGACCGGCGGCGACGGCGCGAGCCGCGAACAGGAGCTCAAAGAAATTGCGCGGGAGTACGAGATGAACCTCGTCGGCCCAAACAGTCTCGGGATCATGTCGACGCCCAACGGGATGAACGCCACCTTCGGCCCCGAGAACGCGACGCCCGGCGAGCTTTCGTTTATGAGCCAGTCGGGAGCCTTTATTACGGCCGTCCTGGACTGGGCCAACGACGAGGGCGTCGGCTTCAAGGACGTTGCCTCGCTGGGTAACAAGGCCGTTCTCGACGAAACCGACTTCGTCGACCACTGGGGCGACGACGAGGATACCGATGTGATCATCGGCTACCTCGAAGGGATCTCCAAAGGCCGTGACTTCATCGACACCGCCCGCGAGGTCACCCAAGACACCCCAATCGTGCTCGTGAAATCCGGTCGGACTGACGCTGGCGCGCAGGCCGCGTCATCGCACACAGGAACGATTGCGGGCTCCGAACAGGCGTATGAGGCCGGCCTCGACCAGGCTGGCGTCCTGCGGGCCGAATCGGTCCAGGACCTGTTCGATGCCGCCCAGATGCTGGCCAACCAGCCAGTGCCCGACAACAACGACGTGGCCGTCATCACCAACGCCGGCGGCCCCGGCGTGATGTCGACCGACGCGGTTGGCGATTCGGGCCTCGAAATGGCGACCTTCAATCAGGAAACGCTCGACGAGTTCGCCGACCAACTCCCACCCGAAGGGAATATTTATAACCCAGTCGACATCGTCGGCGACGCCGATGTCGACCGGTTCCGCGACGCGCTGGATATCGCGCTGGCCGACGACAACGTCGGCTCGGCGATGGTGCTTTCGTGTCCAACCGCCGTCCTCGACTACGAGCAGTTGGCTGCCGAAACCGTCGAGATGCGCGAGAAACACGGCAAACCCGTCGCCGCCTGTTTCATGGGTGGCGAAAGCGTCGACGACTCGGTCGAGATTCTGTCGGACGCCGGGATTCCGAACTACTTCGATCCCTCCCGAGCCATCGGCGCGCTTGATTCGCTGTGGGAGTACCGCCAGATCCAGCGACGCGAGTACGACGAGCCCGCCGACTTCGATGTCGACCGCGAGGCCGCCCGCGAGATTCTCGAACGCGTCGAAGAGCGCGACGACAACCGCCTCGGTGTCGAAGCGATGGGTCTGTTGGAGGCCTACGGCATTCCGATGCCCGAAAGCGACATCGTCGACTCGCCCGAAGACGCCCTCGAAGTCGCCAAACGGATCGACGGCGACGTGGTGATGAAAATTGTCTCGCCCGACATTCTCCACAAATCCGACATCGGCGGCGTCAAAGTCGGCGTCAGCAACGACGAGATTGAAGACGCCTTCGAGGATATCGTGACCCGCGCCCGTAACTACCAGCCGGATGCGAATCTGCTGGGGATTCAGGTCCAAGAGATGGCCGACCTGGATGCGGGCACCGAAACCATTGTCGGGATGAACCGCGATCCGCAGTTCGGCCCGCTGATGATGTTCGGACTCGGCGGGATCTTCGTGGAAGTCCTCGAAGATACGACGTTCCGCGTCGCACCGGTCTCCGAGTCGGAAGCCCGTGAAATGACAGAAGAAATCAAGACCGCACCGCTCCTACGTGGCGCACGTGGTCGCGATCCGGCCGATGTCGACGGCATCGTCGAGACGATCCAGCGACTCTCCCAACTGGTCGCTGACTTCCCGGCGATCATGGAGTTCGACATCAACCCGCTGGTGGCAACGCCCGACGGCGTCGACGCCGTCGATATCAGACTCACCGTCGACCCTGAAGAACTATGAACACGCTACTGATCACCGCAACCGAAGAAAGCACCGGCAAAACTGCCATCGCGCTCGCGCTGGCGAAAATCGCCCACGACCGGGGTCAATCGGTCGGCTACATGAAGCCGAAAGGCACCCGCCTGCAGAGCAGCGTCGGCAAAACGCTCGACGAGGACCCAATGCTCGCCCGCGAGCTGCTGGATATCGACGCCGAAATGCACGAACTCGAACCCGTCGTCTACTCGCCGACGTTTATCGACGGTGCGATCCGCGGCCAGGAGGATGCCGACGCACTCCGCGAGCAGGTCACAACCCAGTTCCACGGGCTCGCCGACGGCCGAGATCTGATGGTCGTCGAAGGTGGCGGCTCGCTTTCGACCGGCGGTATCGTCGGCCTTACCGACGCCGACGTTGCCGAACTGCTGGACGCAACGGTCGTGTTAGTCGCCGACTACACCCAGCCCGGCGACGTCGACGGCCTGCTGGCTGCCGTCGAGAATCTCGGCGATAACCTCGGTGGCGTTATTTTCAACCGGATCTCGGATGCGGCGTTCGAAGAACTCGACAGCGACGTGATTCCGTTCCTCGAAAGCCGCGGGATCGATGTCTTCGGGGCCGTTCCGCAAGAGACATCGCTTGCCGGAGTTCCGGTCGCAGAGTTGGCAGACGAACTCGGTGCCGATACGCTGACTGACATCGAGTCCAACGGGATGATCGAACGCTTCCTCGTCGGTGCGATGGGTGGCGACGAGGCACTGCGTTACTTCCGGCGGGCTCGCAACGCCGCGGTGATCACGGGCGGCGATCGCTCGGATATCCACACCGCCGCGCTGGAAGCCTCGGGCGTCAAATGCCTGATTCTGACCGGCGGCCACCGACCATCCCCCGCAATCCTGGGACGGGCTGCAGAGGCCAACACCCCGATTCTCCAGATCAACACGGACACGCTCACTGCCGTCGAGCGTGCCGAATCGGTCGTCCGAAGCGGTCGGACCCGTGACCGACAGACAGTCGAAACGATGGCCGAGCTGCTCGGCGAACGCGTCGACATTGACGCACTGATCGGTTCGGACGACGACGAGTAGTCGGTTCCTACTAGTCGGAGTTTCCGCCGGTCGGCTTTCGAACAACACCGGTAGCTGGCGGCTACTCAACGGACAACTCGTAGTAACTCAGATTCGTGTGTCGACGAGCAGCCGCCGTTGAATAGTTGGTTGGTGAGTAAGGCTTGGGTCGACGGTTAGTACTCTTCGTAGGCCAAATTCATCAGCCACTGGGAAAACGAGTCGCTCTGGGCGTCGACTTCCTCTTCGCCGATAAACGGCGAGAGCATATCACCAGCCATCAACAGCCGAAAGTCGAGATCTCGGGCGGCCGGCTCCAGATAGTAGGTGTTGTGGCCGTTGTAGACGGTATCTTCGCGCTTGATCAGTCCAGATTCGACCAGTGCTTCGGCGATCCGGCTCCCTTTTCGCGACGACACGTCGAGTTCTTTCCAGAAGTCACTCTGGTGGATGCCGCCTGTCTCGCGGATCAGTTCCAACCCACGATACTCGTCTTCAGACAACCCGTCTTCGATCTCGGAGGCACTCATATGCCTACAGTCCAACCGCGAGTCGCTTAAAGCCTGCTTTCGACCCGTCGAAACTCACTCCGGCAGGGTGGGCCATCCGCAAACCAGTAGTCGTCGACCACGTTGCCATCGTCGACCTCCAGCCGAATCAGCGAGGCCGACCGCGTTCCGAACCCATCGCCGTGAACACAGACACCGTACTCGTGGTCCCCAAGTGCGTCGCCCGCGCGGTCAATCCACTCGTCGGCAGTCTCGTCTGGATCGGCCCGCAGCGCGGCCCGCAGCCGCCGGGCGTTGGCTGCCTGCTGTCGACCAACCTCGGGTCGAGCGGCTGGCTCGAAACACTCGCCGTCCACACCGACGTTGACGACGACGTGGACGCCCGGATCGAACTCGCTGATCGAAAGCTGGCCGTCGTATTCGAGCACTACTGCACGCGCTGGGTCGGCAACAACGAGGTTAAAGCCGGCATACTGATGCCGGTCGACCACTCGGCTGACGTGGTCGACTGCCTCGGTGGTCGACGATGTTTCCAGACAGTCGGCGACTAACTGTCCCCGCGAGCGGTCACCTTCGCGGTCGACCCATCGGTTGGTGATACCGACAAACAGACCGTGTTCGTTGTAGCCGATCCAGGTGCCGCCGGCGCGGCCGTCGCATGGCGCAATCGCTCGTGGCTTCTTGAGATACTGTGTCGGTGGGGTTGCAGGTCGACCGTTGGCCTCGTCGCGGTTGGCCGCCACGACAACTGGAGCCGACGAGAACACACGCCACGCGAACAAGAGCGTACACACGACTGCCAGTAGCACACCAATAACTAAATAGACCTCGCCGGCTGGCACCGGCACAACCCGCCCAAACCGATGGGCATAACAGGCAGTCACGCTAATGTGAGAGTCAACCCACATGACCATTAATGAAGGTTCTCAGGTGGCCGCACCGGAGGCGGTCGACGAGCGGATCGATACTGACCTACTTATTACCGTCTCTGGGCCGCCAGGCTGTGGGGCGACAACGCTCTGTGATCGACTCGCCGGGGCTATCGACTGTCCGTACGTTTCGGGCGGCGACATTTTCCGGGAACTCGCCGACGAGCAAGGATTCAATCTCAACCAGCAGATCGCCGAAGCGGATACGAGCGACTCCATCGACCGCGCGCTCGACAATCGCCTCCAGCAGATCGCCGAACAGTGGGGTAAAGCCGACAAGCCGTTCATTCTGGAATCACGACTTGCCGGCTGGCTGGCAGGCTCACATGCTGATCTTCGAATCTGGCTTGATGCACCCGACGAGGTCCGACTCAACCGGATCGAAGATCGTGCGGAAACCCAGGCCGAAATGCGAGTTCGAGAAGTCAGCGAAGCCGGCCGCTACCAAGCGTACTACGACATTGACGTCGACGATCGTGAGTTCTACGACCTCCAACTCAACACTGCCCGGTGGAGCAAAGAGGGAGTGTACCAACTCGTCCGGGCCGCCATCGAGAGCTACGACCGCGATACTGACGAAGGCGCGTTCGAGACGCCGGCGGTCGACCTGTAGTTTCCGACACGAGTTTCCATTCTGTGTTTTTGTCAGTTCCCGACAGGCTACGAGCATCCAGGAACTGATAAGCGTTCTACTGTGACTCGACTTCGATCTCGTCCCACTCGGCGAACGGTGTCCCCGCAGCCGACAACTCGATATACGACTGCTGCATCGCCCGAACTGCGTTTTCGAACGTCGCACCCGCTTCCAGTTCCGCCCGTACGCGATCGAGTTTCCACTGACTCGGAGTGAGCCGTCGGTCCCACCGCTGTTCGATTGGATCGAGATACTGCTCGATTGTCGACGCTTCGAACCCCTGTTCACGAAGGCCAACACGGGCGTACTCGAATACCTCTGCGAAAATTTCGGGCGAATCTGTCGTTTCTTCGCCGTCGGCGGTAATCCATGCGAGATCAGCCTCAATGCCGTGTTCGACCGCGCTGTAGAACGCTTTTTCGGCGGTCGACTGCTCGAGTTCTGCGACTGGATGGTCGACGGCCATGAGCCCACGAACCAGCCCAGTGACGAGACACTGGATACCGATGATGTCGTCGACGGTCGGCTGGGTCGGAATCGGACGGTACTCGATACGAATCGACTTTTCGTCGCCCTCGCCGACGGGCTGGCCGCCCGTGACCGCGCGAAGCCACCGCCAGTAGGTGCCACGCTTGTGACTTAGCTCCCAGTAGTCGTCGGCAAACGTCTCGCGCGGGCCCTCGGTGAGCCACTCTCGGAGGAAGGGCGCAACGGTGTCGTCGGCCGCCAACAGATCGAGTACGTCGGTCGCCTCGTTGATCTTGTCCGGGAACTTGACCTTGTGGAACGCGTCGTTGATCGACTGTTCGAACACGTCGATCCGGAGTTCGTGATGTGTTTCGTCGAGCAACGTCTCGGGGTCGTCGACATCGTAGAGGTCGACTGGCAACAGCGGAGAGTTGGTCGACAGTGCGAGCACTGGCCCCAGGGTGGCGATAGCCGCGTTGTACGCTTGGGGGAACGTCTCGGCGTCGGGAATCTGGAGATGCGGCTGGATCGAACTGGTGAGCGATTCGACCAGAATGGTCGGAAACGACACCTCCGCGCCCGGCACCGACAGCGAGACACTGCCGCCGGCTGTGTCGAGAATGTCGGTGTCGATCGCGCTGTAGCGCGGCGAGCGGGCCATGTTTTCGGCGATGAGTGCGCCATCCTCGCGCTCGACGGCACCGAAGTACGACTCGGTGCCCTCGGCAGGCGGAACGGCCCACATGGCGTCGAGAACGATCTCACAGCCGGCTTCGCGGGCGGCCGCGCGCGTCGACTCGTAGCTCGCGGCCAGTGCGTCGGCCTGTGTGTCGATCCCCTCGTCGGTGAGCGTGTTCGGTGCGGTGTTGAGTTCGGCGTTGTGCAGGCCGAGTTCCTTTTCGCAGTCGGCTTCGAACACTGATTTCGGCAGTTCGACGAGCGTCGACTCGTCGTCGACAGCGTACACTTCGAGTTCCATGCCCACCGCAAAATCGGGAGAATTGAGCTCGCCTGCCTCAATACGTTCGGCGAGTTTGGCGGCCTGCTGGTCGACGCGGCTGTCGAACTCCGCGGCAGACTCGGGGGTGAGCGAACGGTTCACCAGCTCAAGAAACGTCGAGTGGTCCATTTTCCTGATGGTTGGAAGCCACTCTCAAAGAGTTATCGCAGTCGGCAGCCGACTCACGGTCACAAACGGGTACGGATTTATTCGTCCAGCCGAAAGCGAAGGTGTGCAGATCGTGGGCTACGATTCGGCCGACAGTGGACTCCTACTGAGCGACAGCGACGGACTCAGCTACCGCGATCTCGACGCCGGCACCGAGCTCGAATACACACTGGAAGATCGCCACTGCGCGGGCACCGTCCACGACGACACCCATATCGCCTGTTCGCACTCGACGGCCCCCTACTGTGCTGACCACAGCTATACCTGGGTCTGCGCGCGGTGTACGGGCACCTGCCTCAAAGACGAGATGGACTGTTACGACGACCACGCCATCTATCTCGCCGCGTTTGGGCCCGACCAGTTCAAAGTCGGCGTCACCAAACAGTGGCGGCTCGAAACCCGGCTCCGCGAGCAGGGCGCGGATCGAGCGGCGCATATTCGAACCGTCGACAACGGCCGAATCGCCCGCGAGCTCGAAGCCGAGATCGCCGACGAGATACCCGACAGAGTGCGTGTACCGACAAAAATGGCTGGCCTCGGCCAGTCGGTCGACCGCGAGGCCTGGGAGGACCTTCTCGAAGGGTTCGATCCCATCGAAACCTACGCGTTCGACTACGGACTCGGCCTCGACAGCCAGCCAGTCGCCGAGACGATGGCGACGGGGACGGTTCGGGGCACAAAGGGACGGATTCTGGTGCTTGATCGCGGCGGCTCGACGTACGCGGTCGACATGCGAGAGCTGGTTGGCTACGAAGTCAGCGAGCGTCGACAGAGCCGGGAACTCCAGTCGAGTCTCGGCTCGTTTTAATCCGGTCAGTCAGTCAACTGGCCGATTCGCGTATCAATGTCGTCGACCTTTTTGGCCTGCTGTTTGTTGGCTGCGGCGATCTCTTCGATCTCGTCGGCGACAGTCTGTGTCTCGTCGACGAGTTCGGTCACCATGCTGGCGACCTCTTCGGTCGAAACTGCCTGGTCGTCGGTCGCACTCGAAACTTCTTGGATTCCCTGTGTCGACTCTTGGACGGCCTGGGCGATATCCTGAAGCGTGTCCATCGCGTTTTCGACTTTCTCGATTCCCTCGTCGACCTGACTGGTGGTTTCGTCGAGACTGTCGACCGTATCGTCGGCGTCGGATTTGATCTCGTCGATCATTGATTCGATCTCGCTGGCGTGGGCTTGGGACTCGCCGGCAAGCGATTTGACTTCGTCGGCAACCACCGCAAAGCCGGAGCCGGCTTCGCCGGCACGGGCAGCCTCAATCGAGGCGTTGAGCGCGAGAATGTTAGTCTGGTCGGCGATATCGTTGATCACTTCGACGATCTCGTCGATCTCGTCGATTCGCTCTTGGAGCGTGTCGACGTCCGTCGAGACTGCCTGGGTCGAATCGTCGACGCGCTGCATGACGTCGATGGCTTCTGTGGCTGCCTCTCGACCCTCTGTAGCGAGCGATTCGGCGTTTTCGCTGGTGGCGGCGACCTCTTCGGCCGTGGAGGCGATCTCTTCGACTGTCGCCGACATATCAGAGACCTCTTTGGCGATTTCGTCCATCGAGCCCGCCGAGTCGGTGGCCAGATCGCTGATTTTCTCGGTTGAGTTGGCCATCTCGGTGGCGGCGGTTTTGATCTCCCGAATGTCGTCTCGAACTCCACTGGCGACTGATCGTTGCTGGCTGAGTTCCGATTCGAGCTTTTGTTCGACGTGGTGTTGTCGCTCGGATTGGTTTTTGTGCGCCCTAATAAACGAAATAATCGTCTCCAAAAACGAGTGTTCCTCTGCGAGCCACGGCCCGTCGTCCTCTTCGGGTCGATCTTCAGTGTAGACGATTTCGACAACGACTGGTGTGCCGGCCTCCGTTGTCGACTCCTTGCTCAGTGGTGTGCCGACCCGCTGAAAGCCAGCCGATTCGACGACATAGTCGTCGACCGCGATCTGGGCTTCGGTCACTGCGGGATACTGGAACCACTGGGTGAGCTCCTCGACGAACGTCCCGATTAGCTCGTCGGTCGACCGATCGATATCGGTAAACAGTTCGTTGGCACGCGTTATCGCTGCGAGCTCTTTTGTTCGCTCCTGAAGCTCGACCCTCGCTTCGGTCGCACTCATCGAAACGTACTCGTCTGCTAACTCAAACTGGTCGGAGGGGAGTTCCGATTCGATAATCTCGGCTGACTGACTCATGTGTGTACTAGTTATCTGAATATACACAATAATATGCCGACTAAATTATCGAATCTGAAAACACTAACTCGCTAGTTACGTATTAGAGTACTCATTGTGTCTCGCAGTTACTCCGAGCCCAGACGGATGAACAACCGTTTTCCGTCCGCCACTCGAATCGCTCTCCATGACAGACGACGAGCAAGCGACACCTGACGACGACACCGAAACCGAGCCGTCGACTGACGCCGAAAGCGACGGCGACGAGGAAAAATCCTTCCGCGAGCGGGTCGAAGAGATCCGCGAAAAACGCCAACAAGAACGCGAAGAACGCGGCGAGGGCGGCGCGCCAAGCCCCGAAGAGATGATGGGCGGCGGCGGTCCTGGCATGGGCGGCGGTGGTGGCGGCAACCCCTTTGCCCAGATGATGAGCGGCATGATGGGCGGCGGCGGCCCCGGCATGGGTGGCGGTCCCGGCGGCCCAGCCGGAGCCGGCCCCGGTGGCGACCAGTCCAGCGGCGACAACGAGCAGCTCGTCCGTGAAGTCCGCCAGCTTCGAGATGAGGTTCGGGATGTCAACCGCGAACTGCGCCGGATTGCCGACGCACTCGAAGACTGAGTCGACCGACAAGTTGCCGTCGATACAGCCACCTAATCGCCGTCGACGCCGAGAGTCCGGAACACCTAACCGCCGGCCACACGCCTTGTAGGCTGATGAGCATCGCCCAAGAGCGCGTCGAGATTCTTTTCGAACTCGCCACAGAGATGGCGTCGGCCGGCGAGTTCGACCGCTCTCGGGAGTACGTCCGGTTGGCCCGTCGGATCGCCGAGCGAAACCGCTGTGGGCTTCCCCGGCGGTTCAAACGCTACACCTGCAAACAGTGCGATGTCGCGCTCCGCCCCGGCGTCAACGCACGAGTCAGGCTCAACGACGGCCACGTCGTTATCCGGTGTGACTGTGGGTCGACCACCCGCTATCCGTACAAGTAGGTCAGACAGCAGGGGGTTCGTCAGTGTCCGCAAACAGTGTCTGCATGTTTTCGAGCGTCGACTGGAGTTCCCGCTCGTTGTACCACCGAACCATCGGTTCGATAACGCGGGCAATCACCCGGCCAGGGATGGCGTACTCCGCGCTGTAGGTTATCTGTGTGCCGGATTCGAGCGGGTCGATCTCGATAGTAATCGCACCCGTGAGTCCGCCTTCGAGTGCGAACACGTGTTTGTGGGGCGGCTCGTGAACGGTCTGGACGAGTCGGCCGTCTATCGGGACGCCAGCCAGCCGATACGTGTACTCCAACTGTTTGCCACCGTTGTCTCTGGGTGTGACGTTCCGAATATCCGAAATACTCGGTGTGATTGTGGCGTGCGTCTCGGGATCATCGAGCCGCTCGAAGACGGCTTCGGCCGATGCCGGCACCACAATACTGTCTACAACGTGAACCATACTGGGTGTACGGCAGCCGGTGGGAAACCAGTTGTGTCGACTTCTGTGGCGTTCGAACCACAGCTCGCGGTCGATCTCTCCGAGCTGGTCAGCTGAGCCGATTACGAATTAACCGTGTGACCGACTCACAGGCCGCGAACCGGCAGGATTCCATCGAAGGCCTTATTTGGGGCAGTGGCGTTCGACTCGATAAGTAATCATGGGAGACAAACCTGCCTCGATGTACCGGGATATCGACAAGCCCGCGTACACACGACGAGACTATATCACCGGTATTCCGCAGTCGAAGGTCGCACAGCACAACATGGGGAATCTTCAGGCCGATCCTGAAGACTACCCGGTCCAGATCAGCCTCGTGACCGAAGAGGCCGTCCAGCTCCGCCACGACTCCCTGGAGTCCTCGCGGCTGTCGGCCAACCGTCACCTGCTGAAAACCCTCGGCGAGGGCGAGTACAAGATGATCCTCCGGAAGTTCCCCCACCAGGTGCTCCGAGAGAACAAACAGGCAACCGGCGCGGGTGCAGACCGTGTGTCCGACGGAATGCGCCAGTCGTTCGGAAAGATCGTCTCGACGGCCGCTCGAATCGGCGCCGACGAGCAGATCTTTACGGCCTACTGTGATGTCGACCAAGCGCCTGTCGTCAAAGAAGGATTCCGACGAGCCTACAACAAGATCTCGCCGCCGTGCCGCATCGTCGTCGAGCGTGGCGAAGAGCTGCTGGTCTCGTAAGCGAGACCGACTGGTCTCGAAGCGAGACCAACGGATCTCGTCGATCAGATCCACATCATTTTTGCAGTCTCCCACCAACTCCGAGCGTATGCTCCGGCTCGCCGTCTCGACGAACGCCGAAACCTTCGAGCGCCTCGGCGAGCCGCTTGCCGACCGCGGAATCAGCGTCGACCATCTCAAAGCCAAACAGCGAGCCATCCAGCTCACCGGCCGCCAACCGGTCGACCGCTTCGATGTCGGCTTCGTCTTTCCCGGCCGACTGATGGAGGGCGCGGCCGTCGACGCACTCCACGACCTGCCGTGGGTCAACGATCAAGAGGCCGTACTGACCTCTCGGAACAAGGGTGGAGTAATCGCCAGACTCGACGCTGCCGATCTGCCAGTGCCGGAGACTGTGATGATCTCGAACCCAGTCGACGAGTCGGTCGTCGTCGAGGCAGCCAGCGAACTCTCGTTTCCAATCGTCGTTAAACCAAACTCCGCGACCCGCGGAGTCGGGGTTGCGAAGGCGTCGGATATGGACTCGCTTTTGGGAATCGTCGACTACCTGAATCTGGTCCACGACTACCGGGCGACGGGTGACAAATCCTACCTGCTCCAGGAGTTTCTCCCGAACGCCCGGGACTACCGGGTGATGGTCGTCGACGGCCACTGTGTGGGTGGTGTCGAGCGTCGACTTCCCGAAGAGCTGTCCGACGGACGATGGAAACACAACGTCCATCGCGGCGCGGACGCAACCGGAATCGAGGTACCAGCTAGCAAGCGTCGACTGGCCGAACGGGTGGCCGACGAACTGGAGATTTCGTATCTGGGTGTCGACCTCTTGGAGACTGACGACCGCCTAGTTGTCAACGAAACCAACGCGCGGCCGACAGTGGATGCGGCGACGAAGTACGACGACGATTTTTATGACCGACTGGCTGCAGTGATAAAACAGACCGCGAACGGGGCGTAGAACGTTACGAGAAGGTGTCGACTGCGAGAATCTGGCCGTCATCGAACCGGAAGACGTCGATGTAGTCGAACAGTTTGGTGCCGTCGGCGTCGAACAGCTGTCCGGCGGCCGCAAGGCTCGCCGTCGACTCGAGGACTTGGTCGACCTCGTGAGTGGTGTCGGTGTCGGGTCGGCCGTGTTCCATGAACTCGACGAACGCCTCGCGGCTCTCGAAGCTCCGATCAGGGCGGTGCTGGACGAATCCGGGATGAAGAATCGACCGAAGCGTGTCGTACTCTCCAGCGTCGAGACAGCGATAGTACTCGTCGACGAGCCTCGCGTGGTCCATACCATCTCGTCGAGTGAGCCAACAAAGAACGTTGTCACTGAATCGACAGCGAGCCATTGAGTCGAGCCCAAAGGCGTCCGCTCGACAACCGCCACCGAACCCGTACACTCAATTCCACGCGGAGAAAACAGCGATGTATGTACGCGGTCGTCGGCTGCAACAACTGCAGTATGCTGTGGCTTCTGTCCGATCCTCGTGGGTCGACCACGGCGCAGTGTCCACGCTGTCAGAAAACCCACCAGACAAAGAAACTCAAACACTTTTTCGAGTCCGACGACAAAAGCCCAGCCCAGCAGGCCCGATCGGCACTGTTAGCCAAAAAGCAGGGTTACTCTGCGGAGTTTGCCGAGGTCGACCACGTCGCCGAGCTTGAAGCCCACTCCACCGACCCTGTGGTCGACGACCGAGAGTATCTCGAAGCCTCGGGGCTGGATGCCGACGAAATCACGGCCGCCGGCGAGCGCTCGACAGGCCGGTCGAAATCCCGCGACGAGATCGTTCGCGAGGCTGTCCGCGAAGCGGGCGATGACGGCCGACCAACCGAATCCGAGATCGTCGACTACGCCGAAAATCGGGGCGTCCCACGCGAGAAAGCCAGCGAACTACTTATAAAACTGAGTCGACAGGGCGAAGCCTCCGAAAGCGGTGGTCGGTACCGGCTTTTATAAGCGAGATCGAACGGTAGCCGCCGCCTACTGGGTATAAAAACTGCCTACCGACCCAGCGATTCGTGGGCACTCGACAAGTGCCGTGAACCGAGTGCGGCAAGCAACGATAGTTCGCCGGCCAGCGAGCCGACCGCGATTGCTTCGGCGAGCGCGTCGGCGTTGCTGCCCGCAGGATCGCCGCCGCCACGGACGCCCAAGATGTCGAGTGCCTCCGACTGGGTGGGGAGTTTAGTCCCCCCACCAACGGTCCCGACTTCGAGACTCGCCAGCGAAACCGAAAAGTAGAGATCACCGTCGTCAGTTACTTCGGCAGTCGTGATCGCGTTCGCACCTTCGACGACCTGGGCTTCGTCTTGGCCCGTCGCCAGGAACATCGCCGCGACAGGGTTGGCGACGTGCGCATTGAAGCCGAAGGAGCCGGCCTTTGCCGAGCCAATCAGGTTTTTGCGGGTGTTGATTTCGGCGATGGCTTCGGGCGTCGTGTGGAGTTTCTCGTCGACAACTTCTCGTGGGATTACCACGTCAGCCGTCACGGACCGCCCCCGCCCCTCGACCGCGTTGATTGCGGCTGGCTTTTTGTCCGTACAGAGGTTCCCAGAGAGGGCGACCAGCGAGGCGGTGGTTTCGGCTTCGATCAGCTCGCAGGCCTCGCGTGTGGCGATGGTGATCATGTTCATCCCCATCGCGTCTTTGGTGTCGTACTGGAAGCGGAGATAGACGTTGTTGCCGACGACGTACGGGGTGACGTCCTGAAGCTCGCCGTGATTGGTGGTCGACTCGGCGGCCTCGCGCAACTCCGCGCCGTGGTCCCGAACCCACTCGACGAGCGCGAGGCCTTCGGCGACGTCGTCGACGCGGAAGACGGGCGCGCGGGTCATCCCCGCCTTCGTCACGCGGGCGGTCGCACCGCCGGCGCGGTTGATCACCGAACAGCCCCGATTGACCGAGGCAAGCAGCGCGCCCTCGGTCGTCGCCAGCGGGAGATACCGTTTGTCGTCTAACGCGGCTCCGTTGATGTCGACGGGGCCGACAACGCCCACCGGGACCTGGACGGTGCCGATCATGTTTTCGATATTTGGCTCGGCGTCGGCGGCCGGAAAGCCATACGAGCCGACAGTCGAGAGGTCGGCACCTGAGGCGTCGGCGACGAGTTGTCGACGCGCTGCTGCGGCAGTATCGGGATCAGTTTCGTCTTCGAGTTCGTGGAGTCGAAGCTCGCCCGCCTCGACGGCGGCAGCGAGTTCGGCGACTCGCTCGTGGTCGACAGTCTCGGGGCCACCCTCCTCGTCGGTCGTCTCGGAGTCGGCGTCTGCGGTCATAGAAAGGGATGGTTGCGGCGGTTGCTAAGGGTTATCGGTCTTCGGTGGACTCAGCGATGCCCAACCGTCGACCGCAAAAAGGCCAACTGATGGTCGACGACGGTTTCGAAGTCGTCGCTGAACGCACTCAGATGGTCGATTGGGAGTTCGAGATACGTCGAGTCGGCAATCTTGTCGGCGGCAGCCGCAGCACTGTCGGCGGCTGTAATCTGGTCGTCCCGACCGCCGACAACGAGCGTTGGACACCGGATTTCGTCGACGCCCGTGATGGGTCGGTAGCGCGGCAGCGCGAGCAGGATTCGAGCCGGCACGCTGTTTTCCCAGTCGGCGTGGCGGTCGACCAGATCGAACAGCGCGCGTTTCGCTCCCGGTGCGGTGATCACGGCGAACCCATCTTCGTCGTCGACAATTCGGACCTCGCGACCGAACCCGACACGATGGCCCAGGGTGTCCCGAACGCCCGCAGCAACTGATTTGAGCAACTGTTTCGGCTCTCGGAGACTGGCTTTGAGCTGATCGCGGCCGTCGACAAACGGGTTGGTTGCGATCACGCCGGCCACCCGGAAGTTTTCGGCGGCGACCGACAGCACGTGGCCGCCGGCCAGCGAATGACCCCAGACAACGAGTCGGTTGGCGTCGACGCCCTCGGTGTCTCGCATCGTCTCGATGGCAGCCTCGTAATCCGCAATCTGTTTGGCGGGACTGACCAGCCCCCGTGGCTCGCCGCTGCTGTCGCCGAGATGCCGGAAATCAAACACGAACGCAGCGTAGCCTGCTTCGGCGAACCGTTCGGCGACCGCCGGCAGCCCAAAGCTTCGCCACAATCCCAGGCCGGCGGCCATCACGACGACGGGCGGATTCTCGGGGCGATCCGGCAGATACAGGTCGCCAACAC
Source organism: uncultured Haloferacaceae archaeon (assembly GCA_964581495.1). Lineage (GTDB taxonomy): Archaea > Halobacteriota > Halobacteria > Halobacteriales > Haloferacaceae > Halohasta. The sequence goes on along the minus strand of CAZOOU010000006.1, from coordinate 9,549 downwards.
AGGTTTCGCCGTCGCTGTCGAACTCGATTGTGCGTTTCGAGTAGGCTTCGCGTGTGGGTCGGCGAAGCGACTGCTGGCTGCGGTTTGTGGGCTTGCGTCGACTGCTGGGGCGACTGCTGACGTGTGTACGAGTCGGTTTCTCGTCGCCCATTCGGACGAACTCGTTCATTGGGCTGCCTCCTGGACCGTTGGCCTGCGCATGGGGAGTGTACAACCGCAAGCGGGTTAAATCGTTACCCAGTGGTCGCGCAGTCGACCGGCACGAATTTGTGAGCGACCACACAAACACAGGTATGTCGAGTCGACTGCGTGATGCCGGGTCGCTTCCCGCCCGCGACGACCTCCCCTGGTGGCTCGCTCCGGTCCCGAAAGCCGTCGAGGATTGGGGACTCCGACTCGTCTGGCTCGTCGTTGCCATCAACCTCGCGGGGACCGCCTTCGGCTTTTGGTACTACTTTCCGCAGTTCTCGGAGACGCCACCGGTGATGTGGATTTTCGTTCCCGACAGCCCGATGGCGACGCTGTTCATTGCGGGAGCGTTCGCACTGTGGGCGATGGGTCGACAGAACGACTATCTCACCGCGCTGGCGTTTTTCGGGAACATCAAACTCGGGCTGTGGACACCCTGGGTGTTGGTCGTCTTTGCCGACTCCTTTTTAGCGTTTACCGCACCCGCGATGTACGCATTCCTGCTGGTGAGTCATCTGGCGATGGTCGTCCAGGCGTTCGTGCTTCACCGGATCACCGACTTTCCGCTCCGGGCGGTTGGCGTGGCGATCGCTTGGTATACGATCGATCTCACCGTCGACTACTTCATCCCGATCGTCGGCGACCCACACCACACCTCGATTCCGGTCGCCTACGAGACGGCGTTTCCGGCCGGCACGACGGCGTTCCAGCTGGCCGCTTGGGGCGCAGTCGTGTTGACAATCATCCCGCTGTTTTGGGCGCTCGCCACCAGGATTCGAAAAGGAGAGTCGACCGTCGACCAGTAGCCTCGCATACCCGGCGAGTCCGGTCCGAACGGCGAGCTGTGAATGATCACCGAATCAGCTGACAGGCAGCGTCAGCCGTCGAGCAACGATCAGTAGTCGTCGCTTTCGTCGTCGCCGGTATCGTCGTGCGCGGCGTCTTCGTCACCGTCTCCGTTCGCTACCTCTGCGTCTTCGTCGTCATCGCCTTCGTCGTCTTCAGCGACTGGCGCGTCTTCGACGACTTCGAGATCGAACGCCTCGTCGGCCGGTGCGTCGTCGGGTTCGAGATAGCCGACCGCAAACCCGGTGTAGACGGCTCCGGCCTCGACAGTCACATCGAAGGTCGCGACCGGATCGTCCTCGTCGTCACCGTCGGCCGGCTGGACGCCAAGGGTGTAGTCGCCGGCCGGCACCTCGCCAGCCTGAGCCTCGCCGAAGCCGAGATCCTCAAAGAGGGCGTCGCCGCTTTCGTCGTCGACGATGTTGACCGCCGGCGCGTCGGGCGCGGCGTGGACGACCCGGACGCGGGCCTCCTCGCCGGGGTCGCTCAGGTCGTCTTCGAACACCGCAACGTCGAACGGCTGGTTTTCGTCGGCAATCTCGCCGAGTGCGGCCAGCGTGTAGTCGTCGGCCTCGATTTCGAGCGTGTCGTCGAAGACGGCCTCTTCCTCGCCGGCCGGTGTGACCTGTACGTCGTACTCGCCGGCGTCGAGTTCGAGATACTCGCTGACATCTCGGTAGGCTACGTCTTCGAGGACTGGCTCGTCGTCGACGTAGATGTCGACGTTCGGTGCGTCCGGCGACAGATGCGCCGCCCGGACGCCGGCGAGCTCCTCGTCGGCTGGCTCTTCGTCAGCCGGCTCGTCTGGGCTGTCTTCACCCTCGATTTCTTCGTCTTCGGGTTCCTCATCTTCGGGTTCGTCAGCCTCGTCGTCAGCACAGCCGGCCAGGCCGCCGATGATCCCAACACTTGCTGTCGCTTTAAGTACTGAACGTCGGTTTGGAGATACCATATACTACAATTCCACAAACAGCTGGCAAACATATAAATCATTCTACACATTCAGAGAATACGATGATATCGATTGATATAATCGGCCTCAGTGATCGTATAATCAGCGCAAACCAGCGTTCGCGCACGTAATAGGCTGTCTGTCTCCACAGAGCAACGCAGAACTGAGCACGATTCGTTCAGTTGCTACGCAACTACATTGCGAAACTTATCAGAAACACAGAATAGTCTCGCAGAGTCAGGCGATCGTCGACCGACAGAGTCCGACGATGTCGTGGAGATCTTCGACGACGTAGGTCGGTTCCGGTGTGGGATCGTGCTGTCGGCGGTGGGGACGGCGAATAAACACCGAGTCGACGCCCGCGTTGTCAGCGGCCTGGATATCCGAGTCGTTGTCGCCGACAAAGAGGACCGACTCGGCCTCAAGCGCGTCGATTGCTCGGTTGAGATAGTAGGGGTCGGGTTTTTGTCTGTCGAGGCTCCGAAGCGTTGGCCCGCGGCCGAGAGCGACCTCGAAATACGATTCGAGCCCGAAGTATTCGACCAGAAAGTCGACCGTGGCCTGCTGGTTCGAGCTCACGATACCCAGCGGCACGGAGAGTCGGTCCAGCGCGCGGAGGTCCTCGTACGGTGTTTTCCGGCCCGCGCGGGCTTCGGTCTGCTGGCGTTCGGTCGAGAGTCGCTCGCGGTGGGCCCAAAACGTCTGGGGGTCGACGTCGTGGCGCTCACAGATTTGTCTGACCGTCGTCGGTGTGGCGTTGACTACTGTCGACTCGACGGCCGAGCGGTCGGGATTCGAGACACCGGCCGCGTCGAACGCCGCCCAGGCGGCCTCGTGCAGCGCGTCATACGGGGTTCGGGAGACCAACACCCCGTCGTTGTCGAATATAACCGCGTCGTACATGTCACAGTCAATGAACGGCAGCCCCAAAACAGTATCCAACGGGAGTTTTACCCACCGCGCCCCTTGTGGCTGGTATGACGCTTTCACCGGGTGACCGTCTCTGTATCGTCGGGGCTGGACTGGCGGGAGTCGGCTGCGCCTACCGTCTCCGAGACGAACCGGTCGACGTGACGATTCTCGAAAAAAGCCGCGGCGTCGGCGGCCGCGCGGCTACCCGCCGCAAGGAGGGCTGTCGGTACGACCACGGCGCGAACTACATCAAAGACAGCGACGACCGAACTACTCACCTCCTGAAAACGTTGGGCGAAGACGGCCTGGTCGACATCAGCAAGCCAGTCTGGACGTTTGACTCGACTGGCGAGATCAGCCCCGGCGACCGCCAAGAGACACACAAATGGACGTGGGAGGCGGGCATTACTCAGTTTGCCAAACGCCTGTTGGCTGCGACTGACGCCGACCTCCACACAACAACGCGAGTCGAGCGACTCGCCCGCAGCGACGACGAGTGGACACTCACCGATACGGACGGCGTCGACCACGGTCCGTTCGATGCGGTCGCGCTGACTCCGCCCGCACCACAGGCGGCCGACCTGCTGGCCGACACAACAGTTGCGGGCGAGCCCACCGCCGCGCTGTCGGCCGCCAGCGACGCCGTCCGTAACGTGCCGTTTCGAACCATTCGAACGCTCGTCTTGCAGTACCCATTCGAGCTTGATCGGCCCTTTTATGCGCTGGTCAACACCGACCGTGACCACGACGTTGGCTGGCTGGCTCGTGAATCCTGTAAACCCGGCCACGTTCCCGACGAGCAGAGCCTCCTCATTGTTCAGATGGCTCCCGACTGGTCGTCCGACCACTACGATGACCCGCTTGCGTCGGCCGCCGAAACTGTGGCCGGAATGGTCGCCGAGCTACTGGACGACGACCGACTCGCCGAGCCTGGCTGGGTCGACGACCAGGGCTGGCGGTACGCGCTCCCGGACGAGCCGATCGAACGCACCGCTGTCGAGGAACTCGAAGCCGAGGAGCTGTATCTGGCTGGCGACTGGCTCGCCGGCCGCGGTCGGGCTCACGAAGCGATGTGGAACGGCCACGAAACCGCAGAGAAAATCCTCGACGAAAGTTAGAGTTCCTGACTCGCAGCCGGCCAGTCGAGCACGTCACCGAACTCGTCGCGGAGCTTTTTTGTATTAACTGGTTTCGTCACGTAGCCGTCAGCACCGGCTCTGGCTGCCTCCCGCATTTTTTCTTTTTGTTTGACACTCGTCACCATGATGATGATCGTCTCCGGGGAGATCTCTTTGATGTTTTCGACGGCCGTAATGCCGTCCATCTCCGGCATCATAATATCCATCGTCACCACGTCCGGGCGTGCTTTTTTGAACTGTTCGATGGCTTCCTTGCCGTTTTCGGCCGTCGCGACGATGTCGAACCAGTCGTCGATCGTGTTCGAGACAATGGTTCGCTGGAACGACGAGTCGTCGACAACAAGTGCCCGTTCACTCATAATGATCAATCATTGGGTGGATATTTAGAAGTTACCACCTTTCAGGGAGGTAACAGTATTCGCTGTCCGTTCAAAATGCACGGCTGTCAGTTACTGTCTCATACACTATCTTAGTGTAAATATATACACGAATATATTAAGCTAACATACCATCTACAGTCCAGATACTGAGATAGTCGACATAGCTAAACCCATTCAGTAATCACGACTTTCAGGAACGAGTTACAATGAGAGATTCTGATAGTCGCGGCTCAGCTGGAGGCTCGACCACCCGTCGAGGAACGCTCAAGCTGTTTGGCGGGCTTTTCGGCACGCCGTTTGGCATCGGTGCGAGTGCCTACGGGCTTGACCGCTCCTATCAGGACAACGATGGCGACGGCATTCCGGACTCACTGGAGCGGTCGACCGAATTCAACGACTGGATTCACTCGATTTTCGGCGACCAGTTTTCGGGGTTGGATCCCACGCGTCGGGATCTGTTGGTCGACGTCCGGTACGTCGGCGGTATCACAGTATCGGAGCAGACACGCCAGTTGATCGTCGAGCTGTTTCGGACAAACGGGATCCACATGCAGTGGCTGGAGCATCCCACACGATACGACCAGTCCGCGTTCGAGCGTCAGTACGGGTATAACGCCAAACGAATCCTGTGGTCGCCTCGGAGCTTCTATCGACAGCATATCGAGCCACGGCTCAAAAACGTCGCCTTCCAACTCGTCGTCGTGCCGGGGTTCGCCGACGGCCCCCACGAGCGAAAACTGTACAGTCCCGCAACCGCCACCCACGGCAGCGGCTCCGGCGGCTACGTCAACGGGCTCAACACCGGCAACCGGGCGGTGGTCGCCAGCCGGTACAGCCACGAGATCGAGGCTAAACTCATCCTCCACGAAATCGCCCACTACGCGCTGTGTCACAGCACCGACCCGGCCAACACGGGCGTGATGGGAACCAACGAGGCGGCCGACCTGATGGCCGACGAGTGGGCGAAACTCCGCGAGGGCCTTGGCGCGATCAGAGACACAACGGGCGTCGACGTTCTGTTACGCCGGTGTCTATGGGATGAACTTCAGCCGGCGGCGTTCCGGCTGCCGCCGGGAGTCATCGACTCAGTCGGCTGTCAGGGCTGCCAGGCTGACGATGGTTAGATCTCTCGGATGTGAACTGTGTCCTCGGAGATCGATTCGATCTGCTCGCGCTCGACGGGGTAGGTCTCTTCGTCAACCTCGCCCCACTCGAAGGCGGCTTTGATTTTGTCGGTCAGCGATGGATGCGGGTCGACGTAGATCGTCTCGCCCTGAACGTCGCTGACCATGCCAACCTCCTCGTCGCCGGAGATCACCTCTTTGCCGATCTCGTCTTCGGTCGGTTTGGTCGTGCCGGCCTGGCCGTCCTGTGGCTCGCCGCCCGCGCCGGGGGCGTCGGTCTCACCCGCTTCGCCGCCGGCCATTACACCGGTTTCGGCGTCGGCCGCCCGGTGGGCCTCCTCGCTGGAGGCAGCTGAGGCTTCTGCGGCTTCGACCTGTTCGTCGCCTGTTCGAGCGCCGGCTTCGGGTTCTCGGAGCAGTGCCTCCTCGCCGGCATCGCGGTCGACAATCGCGCGCTCAATGATCTGGCTCCGATCGTCGACGGTCTCGACCAGTTGGCTGTCGTCGATCTCGCAGGTCAGCTGTCGGTGTTCGGCCGAGTCGGTCTCGACCACACGGCGTTCGACGAACTGGCTGCGAATCACGTCGCCCTCGGTTCGCTCACTGGTGATCGCGCCGCTTGGTACCGTCTCGTGGGTCGTGGTGTCGGCGGTCGCTCCGGCGAGTTCGCCCTCGATCAGATCGCTTTCGAGAATCGTCTCTTCGATTCCCGCCATATCGATATCGATGGCGTCGCTTTCGACCGTGTCGGACTCAATGATATCGCGGTCGACAACCCGACTCTCGACGATTTTTCGGTCGAACACTTCGGTTGTCGTCCGGACGGTGTCTTGGACGTTGAGGGTGACCTGCTCGCCGACACCGACGCCGGCGAGTGCGTCGGTCGACCGCTCGACCGGCGAATGGGTGGGTGTCTCTACGTCGTGGCCGCTCGACGGCTCGTCGTCGGCCATGGACGATGTGGAGTCGTCGTCACCGAGAACGCCACTGTCGTCGTCGCCCAAAAGTCCGCCGTCGTCATCATCGTCGTCACTCAGCATTCCATCGTCATCGTCGTCATCGCCCAGAAGTCCGCCGTCGTCATCATCGTCGTCGCTCAGCATCCCATCGTCATCGTCGTCATCACCCAGAAGTCCGCTGTCATCATCGTCATCGCTCAGGATTCCACCGTCGTCATCGTCGGTGTGGGTTGGATCGTCGCGGCTCTCGAACGCTCCCGACTGCTCGCCGGCGTCTGTGTCCGTCGTCAGTGACGAACTCGTGTCTGCCGAAAGCGTTGTCATCACGTCGCTGCCCTCGAAACTGGCTCCGATCAGTTTGCGCTGCTGGAGCTCGCGGTCGAGGAGGTTCGTCTCGATGATCTCGCTGTCGACGATTTCGCTTTCGATCTGGTCGGTTTCGACCACCGTTTTTTCGATGACTGTCGTCTCGGTGATCTCGCTTTGGATGACCTCGCCTTCGAGCAGCGACTGTTCGACCTCGGTGCTGTCGAGACTCGCCCGTTCGGCGACCTCGGTTCGGTCGACCAGGTCGTAGAACCATTCGTCAGTTTCGCCGACGTCCCGTTCTTGGTAGACGAACGACAACCCCTGGGATTCGAAGATATCGAAAAACTCGTTCCATGTGAGCGATTCGAGCCCCTCCATTGTCTCGTCTTCGCGGACGATGTAGAGGCTGCTGGCGTCATCTTCGGCCTGTCCGGTAGCGCGGGCGGGTGTGCCACCCCGTGTTTCGACCCACTGTTTGATTGTTTCGTGATCGGTCGTTAAGTTGTGTGGACTGTTATCTGCGTCTGTCATAATTGTCCGTCTAGTATCTTCCCCACTGAGTTACTTAGCTCTGATTTCCGACTGAAAGATAGGTCGAATCGGCCGAGAGTTCGGGGCCGCACACAGTCGGCTGTGTGGTACTGATACCGCCGCAGAACGTTCAGCTGGACGTTCTGTTGGGCCGACCGATCCATACCATATTCATCTTCGAGGGGCTTGGTGTGGTATGACACAGCGTTCCGACACCACCGTTGAGATCACACTCGATTCGCTGACACTGGATGGGACGCTCACTGTGCCGGACGGTGCTTCGGGAATCGTTGTTTTTGCCCACGGCAGCGGTTCGAGTCGCCACCGCCCGCAAAACACCCGCCTCGCCGAGCGGCTCCGAAGCCGCGGCCTCGGCACACTACTGCTCGATCTGCTGACGATCAGCGAGGACCAAAACCAGGCCAACCAGTTCGACATCGAGCTGTTGACCAGTCGACTGGCCGGCACTGTCAGCTGGCTCCGCGAGCGCGAGATCGACCGAGAACAATCAGTTGGCCTGTTCGGCTCGGTGACCGGTGCAGCAGCGGCACTCCGGGTGGCTGCTGGGAGCGACGAAATCGGTGCTGTCGTCTCCCGCGATGGACGGGTCGACATGGCCAGCGACGCGTTGGCGGCTGTCGAGTGTCCGACGCTGCTGATTGTCGACGAAGCCGACCGCGAGCTGCTCAAACTAAATCGGGCGGCTTACGAGCAGCTTGCGTGCCGGAAACAGCTGTATACGGTTCCTGGATCCGACCATCAGTTTGAACGCGAGGACGACCTCGAAGCAGTCGCCGAGGTGACCGCCGACTGGTTTGCAACTGAGCTTCAGTGACCTCCGGTGAACTGTAGTAGCAGACTTCTACCCGCCTGCCGGTTCCAGTCAGGTCGACTCCGGCCGGTAGGCTCTGCTTACTGCCTTCCAGCGGTCGGTGTTGAACCGCCAGAGCGTAATCGACGCCGGCACGGTTGTCTCGACGACGAGCGCGATATACAGTGCTGTAATCCCCAGCGGTGTGACAACGCCCAAATACGCCATCGGCAGCGCGCATACGTAGAGGCCGATCAGCGAGGCATAAAACGGAATCCGGGTGTCGCCGGCCCCCCGAAGCGCGCCCGTCGCCGAGCCATCGAGGCCGAGCGGGATCACACTCACGGCTGCGACGATGACGAAGCTGGTTGTCAACGCGATTGCTTCGGGCTCGTCGACGAAGACCCTCGCTATCGGTTCGGCAAAGCCGGCGACGCCCGCGGCGACGAACAAATAAATGACGAGCGACAGCTGGATGATTTCGCGGCCATAGGCTTCGGCTACCCGCTCCTCGCCGCGGCCCAACCGCTGGCCGACGAGCGTGCTGGCGGCAATCGAAAACCCCCAGGTGACGCTGTTGGCCAGATTGCGAACGCGTCGACCCACCTCAAGGGCGGCGACCGCTGCCGCACCGAAGCTGTCGGCGATTGCCAGGAGCGGAAAACTAACGATCCCTTCGGCCAGCCGCCGGGCGATGAGTGGGGCCGAGACGCTCACAAGCTGGCCGATTAGCTCGGTGTCGAACTGCGGACCACTGATCGACAGCGCGACCGGGCTCGCGCCGTGGCCAGCGTACGAGCGACCGAACATCCCCCACGAGAAAACGAGCGTGACGAGCCCGACCGAGATTGCGGTGCCGAGTGCGGCACCCATCACGCCCAGTCCGAAGCCGAAAATCAACACCGCACTCAACAGAATGTTCATCACCGCGCCGCCGGCGCGGATCACCATCGGCGTAAACGTGTCACTGACGCCCGCGAACGTCCGGCTGGCGATCATATTTAAGAACTCAAACAGCAGGGCGGGCGCGACAACAGCCAAATACAGCGTGCCGTGGCCGATAGCGGCCTCATTCGAACTCAGTAGGCCGATCAGCTCGCCGGCGAACAACATATAAAAGGCGACGATTGGCACTGACAACAGCAGCGCGATCCAGACGCTCTGTTTGACGACGAGTGCGGCCCGCGAGGCGTCGTCGCCGCCGTAGTTCTGCGAGACGAGGCTGACGGTGCCGCCCGCCAGCCCGATGGCGACGAACTTGCCGACCGTCCAGTAGGCTCCCGCAAACGCCAGCCCCGCGACCGCCGGTGCACCCAGGACGATGCCGACCATCGCCAGATCCGCGGTCTGTTTCGACATGATCGCAAACCCCGTGATGACGCGGGGCCACGCGAGAT
>CAZOOU010000005.1:0-29035 GCA_964581495.1 uncultured Haloferacaceae archaeon | reverse complement strand
CGACGAGCCGCAGACCGACGAAGTCGACGAGCCGCAGACCGACGAAGTCGACGAGTCACAACCCGACGAGGTCGACGAGCCGCAGACCGAGGACGGCTTTATCTGGGGTCCTGAGAACCACGAGTAGTGCCGGACGTCGTCAAACGGAAGGGTTGTTAGTCGGTCGGCCGAAGACGAGATATGCGCATTGCGAGCCGCGGTCGCGGCGAGGCGGGCCGAGAGCGGATGACACTCGTCCCCGAAACCGTCGACGACCTTTGGCATCTCTCCTACGTGCTCGAACCCGGCGATCTGGTCTCGGGCGATACCACCCGCCGCATCCAGCGCGACGACGACAAGATGCGGGACACCGGCGGCCAGCGCGAACACCTTTCGGTCACTATCGAGGTCGAAAGCGTCGAGTTCGCCCGCTTTGCCAACCGACTCCGGGTGGGCGGTGTCATTACGGGCTGTTCGCGCGAGGACCAGCTTGGCCAGCATCATACGCTCAACGTCGAGACCCACGAGGAGTTGACGATCGAAAAGCAGTTCAAAGCCGACCAGGTCGACCGCATCAAAGAGGCCGAACAGGCCGCCGACAACCCGGACGTAGCAATCGCCACCATCGAGGAGGGCGAAGCCTACATCCATCTCGTCAAGGAGTACGGCGTCGACGAGTACGCCTCGTTTACCAAACCCACCGGCAAAGGCGAGTACTCGCGGCCCCGCGCGGAACTGTTCGGCGAGTTGGGCGATGCCCTCTCGCATCTCGATACTGACGCGATCATCCTCGCGGGACCTGGCTTTACGAAACAGGACGCTCGCGACTACATCGCCGAGAACCACCGCGATCTCGAAGAGCTGATTTCGATGGTCGACACCTCAGCGGCAGGGGGCCGCGGGGTCCACGAGGTGCTCAAGCGTGGCGCGGTCGAGGAGGTACAGGACGAAACCCGGATTGCCCGCGAAGCCGAAAAAATCGACGAACTCATGCGACGAATCGGTGACGGCGCGAAGGCCGCCTACGGGATCGAACAGGTCCACGAGGCTACCGAGTTCGGTGCGGTCGAAGAGCTCCTTGTGCTTGACGAACGGCTCCGTGACGAACGTCAGGGCGACGGCGAGTGGGAGCTCGATGTCAACGACGTTATCGAGAGCGTCGAACAGAAAGGCGGCGAGATCACCGTCTTCTCCAAGGAGTTCCAGCCCGGCGTCCAGCTCAAAAACCTGGGTGGGATCGCCGCGCTGCTGCGGTACCGGCTCCAGTAGCATCGGCAGTGGCAGTCGGAACGATTTACTCGGCTGGGTGTTTCGCTCAACTCGTGAGCGACAGTTCGCCTTCGATTGTCCGGCGGTTCGAACGCTTCCTGGAGTTCGTCTTTTATAGTGGCGTCGAGCTTTCGGTGCTCGGCAGTCCGGCTCTGCTCGTGCTTTTGTACTGGCCGGTGTACGACATCGACCCCTCCTCGATGGCCGGCCTGTCGACGATCATCTTCGGAACCCTCTGGTTGGCGCTGTTTCGCGGCGGCTATCTGCCGGTCGGCGACTACCCACGCTTTGGGCATTTCAACTCCGTGCCACTTCGGATCGGCTACTACTCGGCGACGATCTACGCAACGACGTGGCTCGGCGCGTTTGGCTGGCGGCTGTCGGGCTCGCTGGCAGTGGCGTTTTTCCTGCCGATCGGCGCGACTTGGTTGGCGTTTGCGGCGTTTCCGAAGCTCTGGCGTGGCGAGCGCGTCCGGTAGCTACTCTCCGGTGAGTGTTTCGCTAGCTGGCATGTCTTCGCCGCGTCGACGAGAGGCATGTTCGACACCAGCGTAGTCGACCGGTTCAGCGAGGTCAGTGAGGCCGCCGCTACGGCAAACAAGGATCGCGGTCAGACGGGAGTGGTCGACTCACGCAGCAAAAATACCGCTAGTTCTCAACAAGCGGGATCAGTCGGCGTTCGGAGGGCGGGTCGACTGGGCGTTGGGCATGGAGTCGGCCTGGCCGGGGACGTTGACGAACAGCGCGTGGGCGATAATGAGCACTGCGGCTGCTGCACCGACCGGTACGGCGACCGTCAACTGGATTCCTGACATGAACAACAGCAGTGTCACACCACCCATTGCAGCCGGGATCAGGCCAAGCACGTAGTCGTAGTACCGGGTCATAATACATTACATACTATGGCTGATTTGTATATAAATTTTTCCCGTGGGTAACACACAGCCACTCTGTTTCCAACACACATCCCACTCATAACTTATGAGTGACTATGGGCGGGAGACTCCCCCGCATCGCAGTTTCAGTGGGGTGGTCTGTGAGTGACCAGAGACGAATAATTGGGGTCGACTACCAGTACAACAGTCGGCTATACTATCACGACCCAGTCTACGCCAACACGCATACGATCCGTGTCGTGGCAGGCCACACGGTCATGCGAGCTACGACTGAAGAGCGATAACGACGTTCAAGCCGAAGGCCAAGAGGAGGAACAGAATCACCAGCAGCACAACGAACAGTACCGCCTGCAGAATCAACGACGTCACAGGTATCCAGACGACAATCGACGAGGCGACCAGCCCGGCGAAGCCACCGATCAACCCCGCCTGGATCGCGTTTCGAATCTTAAACAGCTTAGCCAACTGAGCCACGTTCATCGGCGTGACTATCTCCCAGACAGTACAAAAAAGCCCCTGACTCTGTGCCTGATCGACCCCGTCAGGCGTTCAGCACGCCACGCAGTATTTCGGGGGCCGCATCGAGCGCGTCATCAAGCGCGTCGACATCCGGCCCACCACCCTGTGCGAAGTCCGGTGGACCGCCACCGCCGCCGCCGACACGGCCAGCCAGCTGGCTGACGACCTCGCCGGCGTTGACGCCTGCGCCGTCTGGGACGCCGACAACAAATGTTGCACTACCGCCCTCGCCGCTGCCGAGCACGGCGATGGTGCCGTCTTCGACCAGTGCATTCGCGGTGGCCCGGAGTTCGTCGACATCGCCGTCGAGTCGCTGGATGACTGCCTGCTGGTCGCCGATGTCGACCGCGTCGGCCTCGGCAGCTGCTCGCGCCTCGGCGAGTTCGTCCTTCAGGCGGTCGATCTGCTTGCCGCGTTCCTTCCACTCAGTAAAGAACCGCTCGGCGGTCTCTGGTACCTCCGGCGGGTTGACGTCCAGCACGTCGGCAGCCTCGTAGAGGGCGTCCTCGGCGCGCTGGGTGGCCTCGATAGCCGCCTCGCCAGCCGCAAAGACGATGCGCTCGACACCGTCCTGAACCGGTTCAGTTTTGAGGACCTTGATCGCGCCGACGTTGCCAGTGCGGCTGACGTGGGTGCCACCGCAGGCCTGGACATCCTCGCCGATGTGGATCAGCCGGATGTTGGTTCCCGGCGGGATGCCGCCCTGGTAGAGATCAAAGCCGTGTTTCTCTTGGGCGTCGTTGCGGTGGGGCCACTCCTGTTTGACGGTGATGTTGTCCCGGACGAGTTCGTTAGCGAGCTGTTCGATCTGCTTGACATCCTCGCGGGTGATGCGCTCGTAGTGCCGAACGTCGAGTCGCGAGGAGTCGACGCCTTTCTGCGCGCCGGCCTGCCGGATGTGGTCGCCGAGCACCTGCCGGGTTGCGTGGCCGATGATGTGGGTTGCGGTGTGGTGGGCCATCAGCCGCTGGCGGCGGTCGCTGTCGATCCCCCCGCGGACGAACTCGCCTTTGCCGGGGTTGCTGTCGGTGCGGTGGAGCACCACGTCGCCGATGATCTGGACGTCTTCGACCTCGGCGGTCGTCTCGTCGCTGGTTAGCGTGCCGTGGTCGGCTGGCTGGCCACCGCCCTCAGGGTAGAACATGGTCTGGTCGAGCACGACATCGTAGCCGTCGTCGACCTCGAAGACGTCGAGAACGACCGCCTCGAACTCCATGCGCTCTTGATTATCGTAGTAGAGCTTGTCCGTCTCGGGCAGATCGCCGAGTCGCTCGTCGCGCTCGCTGTGGCCGCCGGCCTCAACGGCGTCGTCGTGGCGCGCGGCAACCAGCGAGTAGAAGTCGTCCGGGATCTCGACGCTTGCGTCTCGCTGTTCGGCGATCTCAGCGACCATATCCGGCTGGATGCCGTGCGAGTCGTACAACTCGATCAGCTGGTCGACCGGGATCGGCTCCTCGGAGCCGGCGTACTCGTCGGCCAACTGCTCGACTTTTCGGGAGCCGCGTTCGAGCGTTTCGCGGTATTTGGCCTCCTCGGTGCGGACGATATCTCGGATCGTATCCCGGTTTTCGTAGCCCAGGCGTTTGGCCTGCATGTCGACGAGTTCGTCTAAGGGTGCGTCGACGCCGACGTTGTCGACCAGTCGTTTGGTGCGTCGGAGGATCATCCGGGCGAGATAGCCTGTCGAGACGTTCGAGGGCACAATGCCGTCCCCGAACATATACGCCAGCGCGCGGCAGTGGTCGGCAATCGCGTAGATGTCTTCGAGCGGCTCCATCAGCGCGGTGAGTTCCGCGGCGTCGACGTCAAGGCGGTCGGCGATTTCGGCCCGTGCGGTCTCCATATCTTCGGCCTCGTCGATATCCATGTAGCCGGCGAGTTTGGCCGTCTGGTGGATGAGTTCGGCCTCCTCGTCGGTATGGTCGACGCCCGCGTTCTCTTTGAGGAAGGCGATCATCTCGGGGTAAACCGCCTCGTAGACGGTGGGGGTGCCCTGGCTCATCCAGGTCCAGCGTTCGAGGCCGTAGCCGGTGTCGACGATGTAGGTGTCCATCTCCGAATACCGGTTGCCGTCTTTCATTTCGTACTCGCCGTCGGGGTCCTGTTCGAGGGACATGAAGACGAGCGTTGCCAGCTCCGCGCCCTTGTAGATGACCTCGATGGCCGGTCCCGCATTTCCGCCGCCGACCCACGGATCTTCGATGTAGGTGATTTCGTCGAGATCTGCGCCCAGAGACTCAAACAGGCCGTCGCAGTATTCGACCGTCTCGTCCTTCCAGTAGACCTCACCCTCGTAGGCGTACGTGTCGCCGACCTCCTCGCGGGCGTTAAACGCGTGGTGGGCCATCATCTCGAACGCCATCGTGTGTCGACCCGTTTTGCCGACGTTGTCGATATCCTGCATCCGGATACAGGGTTGGGAGATACAGAGTGGGTTGGCCGGCGGCGGGGTCTGGCCGCTGGTGACCAGCGGCTGGAAGTCGTAGATCGACGCCTGCGTCAGGAGCACGTCGTCACGCCAGCGATTTGCGGCGACTGGGTACGGCTCAATTCGCTCGTGGTCGTGGTCCTCGAAGTAGGATAAAAAGGCTTCGCGCATTTCTTCGAGGGTGTACTCCTCGTCGAAGCTCTGGTCGTCGATAAATCGGTAATCCTCACACGGCGGCTCTCCGCACAGCGTTCGGTCGTGGTCGCGCGTCCAGAAGTGGCACCCACACGAATCGCACTCCCGGCGCACGAAGTCTTCCGCCTCGAAGTACTCGAGGCGATACTCCTGTGCTAACTCGCTCATTACTGTTCTGTGGCCTATGATGCTCTAAAAGGGTTCCGACGACCGCCTGAGCGTGTGAATCAGTGCCTATTGGCCACGAGTCTGCCGTCCCAAAACTGTCCAGATTGCAGCAGACGGCGACGTTTTAGGGAGTCGACACACCAGTTGTGGTATGGACCCACGAATCCGCGAACACGCCGAGACAATTGTCGACCACTCGGTCGACATCGAAGCAGGCGACCGCGTCGTTATCCAGATGCCCAGCGAGGCCGAAGACCTTGCGGTCGCGCTCCACGAATGTTGTGGGGAACGCGGCGCACAGCCAGTTTATATTGCCAACTCTCAGCGCGCCTCCCGAGCGTATCTCCGCGCCGGCGACGACGAGTACGAGACGCCCGAACACAAACAGGCACTCGTCGAAGAAACTGATGTGTTCATTCTCGCACGCGGGGGCGCGAACGTCTCGGAGACAAGCGACGTGCCGCCCGAAACCAACGCCGCGTACCGCCGCGCGCTCAAACCCATTCAAGAAGAACGCCTCGCGAAACGCTGGTGTCTCACCCAGTTTCCGACCAGCGGCCACGCCCAGTTAGCGGGAATGAGCACCGAAGCCTACGAGAACTTCGTCTGGGATGCCGTCAGCCTCGACTGGGACGCTCAACGCGAGTTCCAAGCCGAGATGGTCGACCGACTCGACGCAGCCGACGAGGTCCGAATCGTCGCGGGCAACGAAACCGATCTCACCTTCTCGATTGCTGGCAACGAGACGCTCAACGATTACGGCGAAAAGAACCTGCCCGGCGGCGAGGTCTTTACCGCGCCGGTTGCCGACAGCGTCGACGGCTCGGTGTATTTCGATATCCCGCTCTACCGGCAGGGTCGCAAAATCGAGGACGTTCGGCTCACCTTCGAAGACGGCGAGGTCGTCGACCACAGCGCGGAAACCGGCGAGGACCTGCTGACCGAAATCCTCAACACCGACGACGGCGCGCGCCGCATCGGCGAGTTCGGCGTCGGGATGAACCGCGCCATCGACCAGGTAACCTACAACATGCTGTTCGACGAAAAGATGGGCGATACGATTCATCTCGCAGTTGGCTCTGCGTATAAACAGACTGTGGGTGACGAAAACGAGCGCAACGAGTCGGCCGAACACGTCGACATGATCGTCGACATGAGCGAAGATTCGAGAATCGAACTCGACGGCGAGGTCGTCCAGGAGGACGGCCAGTTCGTATTTGAAGACTGAACAGTCTGGATAGCAGTCGCTGGCAGGTTGGAGATAGCCTAAAAGTAGGCGGTGCCTACTCCTCTTCTTCGTGGATGTCGAGTTCGAACTGCTCGTTTTCGGTGACGGCGTTGAGCACAACGCTGGTGTTCGACTCGCGGATGTCGACGTCGGTCAGCAGCTCTTTGATCTGGCTGTTCATCCCATCGGTGTCAGTGAACTTCCCGATGGCGATAATGTCGTAGTCACCGGTTACCTCGTAGACGCTGACCATCTGTTTCTGCTGGCGCAGGCGGTCGGTGATCTCGGGGAGCGCGCTCCCCTCGACTTTGAGGTGGATGACGGCCGTCACGTCGTAGCCCAGCGCGTCGTAGTCGACGATTGGGGTGTAGCCGTTGACTACTCCTTCGGCTTCGAGATCACGAAGGTGGTTCGAGACCGTCGTGACCGAGACGTCGAGTTCTTCGCCGAGGCTTCGCAGGCTTGCGCGTCCGTTGCCGAGTAATGCATTGATCAACTTGGCGTCCAAGTTTTCGTACGTCATTACAGTTCACCACTCACCGGGGGGATTAGAATTTTACGAATATCCAATTTCTCAGTTCGCGCGGGGTAATTGCACTAAGCGACAAGATCTTTATACTGGCAGTGAATGATTGAGATGTCCACAACATGACGGAAGAAAACGTTGCCACTGATGGTGGATTGACGGAGAAAGAACAGGCAGTTATTGACGAAATCGAAGAAGAAGGAATCGATTTCCTTCGGCTACAGTTCACGGATATCCTCGGTGTCGTCAAGAACGTTTCAGTTCCAGCACGACAGGCTGAGAAGGCGTTTACTGACGGGATCTATTTCGATGGCTCGTCGATTAGCGGCTTTGTCCGTATTCAGGAGTCCGACATGCGGCTCAAACCTGACCCGGACACGTTCGCGATCCTGCCATGGCGCAAAGACGAGGAAAGCGGTGCGGCACGCCTCATCTGTGATATCATCAACACGTCGACTGGCGAGCCGTTCGAGGGCGACCCACGCTATGTGCTGAAAGAGGCAATCGGCAAGGCCGAAGACCACGGCTACGATGTCAACATGGCCCCTGAGCCGGAGTTCTTCCTGTTCAAACAGGACGACGACGGCTACGCAACCACCGAGTTCGCCGACCAGGGTGGCTACTTCGACCTCGCGCCAAAGGACCTGGCCAGCGACGTTCGACGTGACATCATCTTCGCGCTCGAAGACATGGGCTTCGAGATCGAAGCCAGCCACCACGAGGTCGCCGAGGGTCAGTACGAGATCAACTTCGAGTACGACGACGCGCTGACCACCGCCGACAACGTTGCAACGTTCCGAACGGTCGTTCGTGCGGTCGCCGCCCAGCATGACCTGCACGCGACGTTCATGCCGAAACCCGTCCCGAAAATCAACGGCTCGGGGATGCACACCCACATGTCGCTGTTCAAGGACGGCGAGAACGCCTTCCACGACGGCGACGACGAGTTCGATCTGAGCGACACTGCTCACTCCTACCTCGCCGGTATCCTCGACCACGCCCAGGCAATCTGTGCGGTCACCGATCCGACGGTGAACTCCTACAAACGCCTGGTGCCCGGCTACGAGGCACCCGTCTACGTCGCCTGGTCGGACCGGAACCGCTCGGCGCTCATCCGGAAGCCAGCCGCCCGCGTTCCAGCAGCCAGCCGTATCGAGGCTCGCTTCCCCGACCCATCGTGTAACCCATACCTTGCGTTTGCCGCGCTCATCACCGCCGGTATCGACGGCATCGAGCGCGACCTCGACGCTCCGGACCCAGTTCGCGAGAACATCTACGAGTTCGACGAGGCAAAACGCAGCGAGTACGGCATCGAGACGCTCCCAGGCAACCTTGGCGAGGCAGTCGACGCCCTCGAACAGGACGAAGTCATTCTCGACGCACTCGGCCCACACGTTGCCGATAAGTTCGTCGAAGCCAAATCTGCCGAGTACGACGACTACCGCATCGACGTCTCGCAGTGGGAACTCGACCGCTACCTCGAAACGTTCTAAGGCCGACCCGACTCCGATTTTTTGATGCTACTCTGCCAGCAGTGGCAACAGTAGGAGACAACTAACGGCGAGCCCGCTTGCGAAAGCCGCCCCAACCGTCGACAACACACCCACGTACGCCGTCACCCACAATCCACCAGCAGCAGCCAGCCCGACCGTGGCGACCGGCACCGAAACGACTGGAGCCCCAGTCAGCCGCTCGCCCCACCGATACCAGATTCCCGCGCCGGCGAGACCGGTCCCGACTGCAATCGCGGCCTGTGTGAGTTCGCGCGTATGGCCTGCCTCGGCGGCGACTGTGAGCCCGACAACAGCCACAACTGCCGCAAGCCCAAACAGTCGATCCGGCCGAAGTCGCTCGGCGTCCCGTCCAACTACCACCCCGGCGGCAATAATTGCTCCGCCAACGAGCAGTCCTGCGAGCACATCCCGTGGGTAGTGGACCTCCAAGACGAGCCGCGAGAGTCCGATCAGTCCAATCGCCCCGCCGGCTGCGAGATACCGCACGTGCCGTCGACCAAGCGACAGAAACACCGCGAGCCCGCCGTAGACGACGGTCGCGGCGACGGTATGGCCGCTGGGAAACGCAAACCCGCTGGCGTCGACCTCGCCGGCGACGAAACGCCCGATCATCGCCGGCAGCACTGTGGGGTCGACTGGCGTCGTGGCCGGCCGTGGAAACGCTGTCGCGCTCTTCGTTATCAACACGACTGCCAACCCGATCACCGCGAAGCTGACACAGAGAGCCGCCACCGGCCGCGCATCCTCAACGTACCGCGGGCCGAGCCAGTACAAAAGCGAGAGCCCGACAAGCACGAACCAGGCATCACCCAGCAGCGTGACGAACGCAAAAACGACGACGAAAAAATCAAACAGAGCACTCAGCGGAAATGACATCGAGCCGATCTCAGTGAGCGGGATATATAAACGGAATCGGTTTTCGGTCAGTTGCGCCGGTCGCGCGCCATATCAATCGCTTTGCCGGGGACATCCAGCAGGTTCAGCCCGATGCCGACGACGACAAAGACGACGTACAGTCCGAGCGTCGACAGGAAGATAATCAACATCGCCGCGATGGCAAGCCAGTCGCTCTGGAACAGATAGAAGGCTCCAAGCGTCAGCGCGGTGCCGTACAGCAACACGAGATACGGTCCCCAGCCGCGGGCGTGGCCGCGGCGTGTTTTCGAGCGCACGTACCGTTTGAGTTCGGACTCGACACTGGGTTTGTCGACCGTCCGTTCTCGAACGTCGGCCTCGAAAGCGTCGAGATCGGCCCGCAACTCGTCGACGCGCTCGTCGATCTCGCCGATATCGGGGGCTCCGCGCGGCTCGACGCGGTTTTGCTCGGCGGCAACACTTGTCTCTCCGGCGTCGTCGGTCGACGCACGTCCCTCAGGCGGCATATGTCCTACATCTTGGCCGCCGGCTTGTTGTAACTGCCGGTCGGCTGACGTTGTCCGTTTGTCATCGGTTGTGTTCGGGTTGGTGGCAGCGCCATCCGTCTCAGTCGAAAACGGAGGGCCGCCGCCCGCCTCGCCAGCCAACACGGCGTTGAGCACCGCCCCCAGGATGACGATGATCGCCGCAAAGTACAGCCAGGTGACCAACAGGAGAATACCACCGATCACGCCGTAGGCTTCGTACTGGCCCGCCCCCGCAGCATAAATCTGAAAGCCCGCCTGCAGCAGCGTCCAGCCAACACCCGCAAACAACGCCCCCGGCAGTGCCTCTCGAACCGGGATCGGTGGGTTCGGGAACTGTCGGTACATCGGTAGAAACGCGACCGTCAGCACGGCCGGGAGCGCCACAATACTCACGATCCGACTACCGGGGCCCAGCGGAAGCGCGGCTAAGACGGTGCCCGCGGCAATCATTACAGCCACGCCAACCCCGATCCCGATCAGCACTGCCGTTGCGTCTTTGAGCTCGCCGACGAAACTCGAGGTTTCGATCTGCCCGTAGATCGACAGAAACGCCGTATCCAACGCGCGAAAGACCTTCAGCGTACTCCATCCCAGCACGCCGACACCGACGACAGTCGCTCCACCACGGCCTGGCGCGTCTGCGATCGCCCCTTCAATCGCGTCTTCGCCGGCCGGCGTCAGAAACTCCTGTGTGAGTCCCACGAGTTGCTCGGCAAATGCATCGCCGGCAATCGTCGACGCTGCGACTAACAGCAACAACAGCGCGGGCAAAAGCGAGACGAACGCGTAGTAGGCCACACTGGCAGCCAGAAACGTGATCTGTTTGTCTTGGGCGGTGTCGACTACCTGTTTTGCTGTCGACAGTCGCGAGCGAAAAGCGGAGGTCACTACAGGCTCTATCTGCAAGCGCCCAAATAGTATCATGGGTGTTTC
Source organism: uncultured Haloferacaceae archaeon (assembly GCA_964581495.1). GTDB lineage: Archaea > Halobacteriota > Halobacteria > Halobacteriales > Haloferacaceae > Halohasta. Next base: position 17,977 of record CAZOOU010000005.1, on the reverse strand, counting down.
AGCTGCGTAGAACGTCAGTAGCTGGTCGCTACCGGATAGTAGTCACGTATTACCAGCAGCTCACCGATTAGTCGGCTGCGGGGGCGGCGGCCTCGCGGATCTCTTCGATCGTCGCTTCGGTTTTAAATGCAGTACCGCTGTAATGGGCCTGGGAGGCCTCGTGGCCCGATTTTCGCAGATCACCAATAAAGTCGTCCATCGAATTCGCTGGGACGCCCCACTGTTTGCAGAGGCGGTGTTGGTCGTAGTGAGTTGGGGTGTCGATCTCGGTGGCAACCGTCGACAGCAGGCGGTCGGCTCGACGTGCAGTGCCCATCTCTGCCGAAAGCTGTGTGCGGACGGTCTCGACGAACTCGCTGTCGGCGATCGGTCCAAGCCAGACTGGTCCTGCGGTCAGCAGGCGATTGCTTCCGCAGACGGGGCAGCTGTCGGGTACTGCGGTGGGATAGTGACCGAACTCGTGTCGACGTGCCAGGCAGTCTTCGCAGTGGTGGATGAATCCAAGGTTTTCGAGGAGGCTGTCGGCCGACGTCGCTCGGTGGTCGAGTTCGAGATAGGTTCGGGCGTAGTGCCGCGAGACGTGCGAACAGATCGGCTGGGCGGCCACATCGTAGCGCGCGGCGGTTCGAATCAGCGCGGACAGCAGGGTTCGAAGCCCCATCTCGGGGTGGTAGTCGGTGTTCTGGGGCACCGCACTGTATTTTCGGATGCCGCTCTGTTTGTGCGCGCCACACAGCGGCGCAGTGTCGGTGGCGGTGACACAGACCAGGTTGCGGGCGCTCGAAAACGCCGCGTCGACGAAGGGGATCGGCGTTCCGAACGGATCGAGGTCGACGACATCGAACATCGACTCGTGGAGAAGGGCGTTGACGTTCCGCTGTGCGGCCGTGCCGTCGAGGTCGTTGCGCGCGAGATTCTCGCGGGCGAGGTCGACGGCCTCGCTGTCGATATCACAGCACGTCACCTCGTAGCCCTCGTTTGCGGCCCGGACGCCCCGGATGCCGGAGGCCGCCATCGCGTCGAGATACGTCGACACGCGGGGTTCGCGCTCCTGGTAAGCCCGGAGGACGGCGACCGTGATATCCCGGTTGAGTTCCATTGTCGGATTGAAAAAGACGCCGTCGCCGCTGCCCTCGCTGGTGCCGTCACGAGGCTGGTCGACCTCGATTGTCAGCCCGCCTTCAGAGAGTTCCATACGGAGCGTCGACCAACCCAGCGCAAAAAGGATGCGACCCGCACCGAACCTGTTTTGACGGCGGTGTGAGTAGGACCGCTGTGGCCGAGACCGACGACTGGCGAGCATCACTCGAAGCGGCCGGCGAGCTACAGCCCCAGATTGTCACCCAGCTGTTGGCTGTCCACGACGACCGGGGCCAGCGAGCCATCGAGGCGGTGTCGGAGCAACGGGTCAAACGCTACCGTGATTTCACAGTCGTCGTTGGCTACGACGAAGAGTACGTCGTCGAAGACGGCGGCTGTACCTGCAAGGACAGCCAGTACAACCTCGATCCGGACGATCCGACTCAGCTGTGTTGGCACGCGCTGGCGGTCGAAATCGCCGAGCGAATCGAGGAGGTCGACGAACACGACATGTGGTACTCCGACGTTCGAGAGTTTATATAGTATCGCTGAAAACAGCGAACGGACCCGGACTACTCAAGCAGCGAATCGAACTCTGAAAGCAGTTTGGTCTCGGAGATGGGTTTTGTCACGTAGCCATCCGCACCGGCTTTGGCCGCCTCGCGCATTTTTTCTTCCTGTTCGACACTTGTACACATCACAATAATCGTCTCTGGCGAACGGGATTTGATTTCTTTGAGTGCTTCGAGCCCGGTCATCTCGGGCATGATGATATCCATCGTAATGACATCCGGGTCGAGTTCCTCGAACTTCGAGACGGCCTCGGTGCCGTTTTCGGCCGTGTCGACGACGTCGAACCGGTCGTCGAGTGTATCGGAGACGATGGTTCGTTGAAACGCCGAGTCGTCGACCACAAGCGTCCGATACGTCATACGTTCACTGAGTTGGTAGTCTATAAAGTACTTCTCCCTGCGATATTAGTTGCATAACTATCAATTCTGTGTGAGAATCACGACGACAAGCGGGCCGAACGCCACCGCGAGCGCTGCGACCATCCATCGATCCAGTGGTCCGCCTGTCGTGAGACCGACACCGAAAAGGCCGGCTGCAACCACCAGCCCTCCAACCGGCCACAGCCGCCAGCGTCGCTCGCTGTCGTCGGCCCGCACCCAGTAGACCATCCCAGCGACGAACACGACGCCCGCGCTGACGGCTGCCACACTGCTTGCGTTGGTGAGACTACCGACCAGCAGGGCCACCGCCAGCAGACTCGCGGCGATGCCGACCGTTCGCGGGGCGAGCCACGCCGGACGCTCGCCGTAGCGGACGGTGTAGACGGCGACCGGCAGCACCACGAGGAGTGTCGGTCCGCTGCTGAAAAGCAGGCTGTCGACGGTCGGTCCGAACAGCCGGAGGCAGTCGACGACGATGCCGGTGCCGACCACGATTGCAACGAGCAACACTCCCCGTGGAGGAAGCACGTCAGTCGGCGTCTCATCAGTGTGAATTGCATACGCTGCGAACGGGTAGCTCAACAGCGCGCAGACGGTCGCCGCCGAGTAGAACTCTCCGAGTGCGAAAAGAACGAAGCCGCCGAATGACGCCCCGAGCAGTCCGCCCGCAATGAGTGCCAGCTCTGGGGCATAGCGGTTCATACGGCCTGTACAGACGGCTCGAAAAAAATCACATCGGTTCCGACCTGCCCAGCGGAAGCGTTTAATCGGCACCCTGATTACGAACAGATATGCCGAACTGTCCACTGGCGGATGACTGCCCGAGTTTTTCGGAGCGAATCAAAGGCATGGGCTGTCAGCATTACGGTGATCGTGGCGGCGCGGAGTGGTGTCAACACTACGATATGCCGATCCGAGAGCTGAAACAACAACCCATCCAGCCCGGCGAGGAAGTTATCGTCGAAGTGACTGACATGCACGAAAGCGGCGCGGGTGTCGGCCGCACCGACGACGGCTTTATTGTCTTTATCGACGGCCTCTTGCCCGATGCCCGCGCGAAGGTCCGCATCGATCGCGTGTTGTCGAACCACGCCAAGGCCAACGAGATCGTCGAGCGCCTCCCGTTCGACGAAGACGAAGACGAAAACGAGGCTGATTCAACCGACGACGATGGCCAAGAAGTCGACGACGACCACGACTCCGAAGGCGACGACTCGCCCGGCCGCAATGGGCCGGATCGGGACCGCCTGGGGAGCCGCGAGAACTTCTGGGGCGGCTAACTCCCCTGTGGGGGTCGGTCGCGCCGGTGGACAGTCAGAACTGTAGCTTTTTCCGCTCGCCTTTCGAATCGGTAGCCATGACAGACGGGACCGACAGCGACGATCAGGTAGCTGACGAGACGGACGTCGACGCACTGCTCGAGCGGGCCGGCTTCGATCCCGACTCGAACGTGTTGACACGCCGGCAGGCAGAAGTGCTCGCCTTTCGGGAACGCGGCATGCGTCAGCGTGATATCGCCGACCGGCTGGGCACCTCGCGGGCCAACGTCTCGAACGTTGAAGCCAGCGCGCGTGAAAACATTGCCAGAGCCCGCGAAACGGTCGCCTTCGCGGAGGCGGTGGCTGCACCGATCCGGATCGAAGTCCCCGCGGGCACGGATCTGTTCGATGTTCCGACGATGGTGTACGACGCCTGCGATACGGCGAATCTGAAAGTAAACTACACTGCGCCTGAACTCATGACCGCGATCAGCGATGCCGCAGACGGGGCGGTCGAAGGCCGGGCAGTCCACGAATCGCTGCTCGTGGGAGTGACTGACGACGGCGAGTTGCGGGTCCGCCGATCCGGTGAGTAAGGCTACCAGGTTTCGATCATCCCGTCTCGAATATCCTCAACACAGCCCACACAGTCGGTGTGGTCCGGATCAAAACAGGCCGGCTTGCTCTCGGCGTCGAGTGCGACCGCGCGCTTTTCGGCATGTCGACGACAGACAATTTTGGCTCGTCCCGTCTCGTCGACCGGCAGCTCGTCGAGAATCGCCGCTCGCTGGGGCTCGCCTTTCCCCTCGGCGTAGGCTCGCCGGGCGCGTTCGTACTGTCGGCCGAGTTCGCGGAGTCGCTCGGAGACGAACCCCTCGAACCGCTCGTCCATATCCGCTGTTTGGCGGCCAGTTGTATAGCTCCGTTGCTGGTCGACCGCGCGTTCGCTGCTGACGCCATGACTCTGAGGGGGTCGGTGTGTTTTCGAACCACCTCGTCGCTGTCTGTCGATTTTTACATTCACTCCCCTCCCGGTAGTTTTTATACCATGAGGCTCCAACCCCGAATGTCTCCCATTGAAAACAGAGCGGAGACAGTACACCCATGAGTGAGTTGCAGACACACGCAGCCGAGATAGCCGAACAGTTCTCGGATCATATCGACGTAAGTACCGACGAGATCGAAGAAAAGCTCGAGCGACTGGTATCCGAATACAAAGTCCCAGTCGACGAAGCCAAACGCAGCGTCACCAACAGCTACCTCGACGAGGCCGACCTCGACCGCGAGGAGTTGGGCCGTGGCGGTGCCGAAGCCGCACTGGTCGGTGAGATCGACCAGGACGAACAGTGGGTCGACGTGACCGTCAAAGTCGTCGAGCTGTGGGAACCCCGCAGCGAGTCGATCGCCCAAGTCGGGCTTGTCGGCGACGAATCCGGCCGCAGCAAGTTCGTCTCGTTTGCGACCTCCGAGCTCCCCGAACTCGAGGAGGGCGCGAGCTACAGCCTCGAAAACGTCGTCACCGACGAGTACCAAGGCGACTACTCGATCAAGCTCAACCGGACGACCACGATCACGAAACTCGACGAAGACGTCGAGGTCGGCGACAATTCGACGACCGTCGAAGGCGCGCTCGTCGACGTCCAGTCCGGTTCGGGACTAATCAAACGCTGTCCCGAAGAGGGCTGTACGCGCGTCCTCCAGAACGGCCGGTGTTCCGAACACGGCGAGGTCGACGGCGAGTTCGACCTCCGAATTAAGGCCGTCATCGACGACGGACGGGAGGTCCACGACGTGATCTTCAACCGCGAAGCCACCGAAGAGCTGACCGGGATTGAACTCGAATCGGCCAAACAGCAGGCGATGGACGCCCTGGATACGACCGTCGTCGCCGACGGCATCCGCGAGGATATCGTCGGCCGCTACTTCCGGGTGAGTGGCCCCACACTCGGCCGGTACGTGCTAGCAAACGAGTTCGAACAGCTATCGAGTCCGACAGACACTGACGCGACCCTGACCAAAGTGAGGTCCCTCCAATGAGCACAAACGACGCCGTTCCGACCCGTGAAGTCGCCCAGCGCGCCTTTGCCGCCGAGTTCAACGATTCGAGCTACACGTTCAAAGAGAGCGACGACGACCGCGCGCCCGTCTACGCGCTGTTGCCGACCGGCGAGCAGGCCAACCGCGTGTTTTTCGTCGGCACGCTGACCGAAACCGACGATGTCGGCGAGGACAACGAGTACTGGCAGGGTCGGATCGTCGACCCGACGGGGACGTTTTTCGTCTACGCCGGCCAGTACCAGCCCGAAGCCGCCAGCACGCTCCGCGAACTCGAACCGCCCGCCTACGTCGCGGTGGTCGGCAAACCCCGAACGTACGAAACCGACGACGGCAACGTGACCGTCTCGGTGCGGCCCGAATCAATCACACCGGTCGACGCCGCAACGCGTGATCGGTGGGTGGCCGAAACCGCCGAGCGAACGCTCGAACGGATCAACGCCTTCGACGACGAGGCCAACGAGTACGCCCGGATGGCCCGCGAGCAGTACGGCGAGGAGCTTTCGTCGTACAAAACTGCGGTTATCGAAGCACTCGAAAGCCTCGACGACGAGGACGACTCGACCGGCGGCCTCGACAGTCAGACAGAACCGGCTGTCGACGAGACGCCAGAGCCGTAGGTCGGGTATTCGGTCGACGGCCCCATTTTTCACCGTTTTCGAAGTGTAATCTACGCCTACCGTTGGCGGTGGACACGTCTGACAAACGATTAAGTAACCAGCGTGTGGCTATACAGCCAGAGAGGCCGCTACGGATGGGAAACAAAAACAAGACGATTTCGTTTCGGGTCAACGAAGACGCCTTTGAGACGCTCAGAGAGATCGCCGAACAGCGAGACATCTCGCTTTCGGCGGTGTTTCGGGACTACGTCGACATGCTCGTCGAGCACGACGGCCAGATCAACGTCGTCCCTGAGGGCGAGTTCGGGCCAGTCGAGGGCGACGACGGCGAGTTCCCGCCGACTGTCGAGGTGCCAAAAAGCTTCATTCGGGAACACGAGCGGCTCGAACTCGAAGCCGAGCATCTCCGCGAGCAGTTGGAAGAACACAAACAGTATATCACCCATCTCCGCGAGCAGGTCGACGAAGACGACGAGGAAGTTATTTTTCTCGAAGACCTCGACAGCGACCATGACGAACCCTCCTTTCAGATCGGATAGCTCGCCGAGGGAGTTGCCGGTGCGTACGAGTTAGTTGCCGGTGAGTTCTTTTTTGGCTTCGTAAAGTTCGGTGCTCCGGTCGACGCCGGATTCGGTTTTGGCGAGTGCCTCTGCGGCTTCCAGCGTGCGAACTGACTGGTCGAGAAATGAGAGAATGTCGCCCGAGTAGGCATACAACATATAGTCGTCGCCCATCACGTGGACGATGTCGTCGGGCCCGTGGCCCTCGGCACGGAGTTCAAGGAGATACTGCATGAACTTGCGTTCCGCACAGCCACAGTAGGGATGCGACTCACAGTCGCAGTCCAGAAAGTCCTCGGCGAAATCCAACACACGGTCACGCGTGGTCGAATCGAGTTTGGCGAGGCTGTCGCCAGTAAACAACAAATCGAGTGTCGCACCCGCGAACGCGCTTTTCGGGAAGCTCGTATCCAGTTGGGAGGCAAGTTGGCGGTGGTTTTTAACGTAGATCTTGTCCGTGATAGCCACTGTTGTCGACCCGTAGGGTGGCTGGCTGAAAAACGTCGCGTTCGATTCGGGTGGCTGCGGTTGAGGGGGGTGTGACAGCCCTCCCCGCGGCTATCGCCGAGTCGTAACGTATTTCTTTGCGAGTAGAGTACGGTTGGATGCGTGTCCGGGTTGGGGTAGTGGACTATCCTTCAGCCTTGTGGAGGCTGAGACGCGGGTTCGATTCTCGCACCTGGACCTTTCTGCTCCGAGCACTGACGCGAGGAGTTTACAGTCCGTCTGAAGAGATCGAACCCTGCCAGTCGCGCGCAGCGTCAGCGAGCACGTCTGGCTCCGGTTCGATTCTCGCATCTGGACTTTTTTACGACGACCGGCGGGTCAGCGATCCTGCAGCTCGCGGTATCGTGCCTCGATGTCGATCATCGGATGTGGGTAGTCGACGCCGATCTCAACGTTGTGGGCGGCCGCTTTGTCGTCGTCCAGCCGCCAGGGGCGATGGGCGTACTCGGCCGGGAGGTCGACGAGTTCGGGAAGCCACGTGGTGACGTACTCGGCGTTGCTGTCGTAGTACTCGGCTTGCGAGAGGACGTTGAAGTAGCTGTCCCGCGAGTCGTTGCCGACGCCAGCCTGATACGCCCAGTTGCCCCAGTTCGAGGCCACATCGTAATCAACGAGCTGTTGTTCGAAGTAGGCTGCGCCCCATCGCCAGTCGACACCGAGCGCATCAGCGAGAAACGAGGCCACGTTCTGGCGGCCACGGTTCGACATGTATCCGGTCCGGTTCAACTCGCGCATGTTCGCATCGACAAATGGCACGCCCGTTTGGCCGTCGGCCCACCGCTGAAACGCCTCGCGGTCGTGACTCCACTGTTTGTCGATACTGCGGATGCCAGTCGACATGAAAAAGTCACTTCCGTGTTTCAGAAACTGGAACTGGAAGAAATCCCGCCACAGCAGCTCGAAGACGAGCCAGTAGGTGTCGTCGTTGGAGACGCGCTCGGCCTCGTAACGCTGGACCTCACGGTAGATCCAGCGCGGCGAAAGACAGCCCGCCGCGAGCCACGCTGCGAACTTCGACGAATAGTCGCTTCCCAAAAGCCCGTTGCGCGTCTGTTTGTACTCCCGGAGGTGGTCGCCCTCCCAAAAGTACGCTTCGAGCCGCCGCTTGCCTGCGGACTCGCCGCCCTTGAAGTTGAGGACGGCACGCTCGTCAGAGGGTGGCTCCGTACCGGCTGTCGTGAGCGCCGGAATCTCGCCAGGGTCGACGTCACGGTCCGGAACTGACATCGTCTCGGGGGCGTCGACTGGCGCGCGGATGTCCGTGCGCTGCTCGACGTCTTTCCGCCACGGCGTGAACGTATCGTTTATCTGATCATACGGCGTCGGGAGGTCATCGATGTGGTACAGCGTATGGGTCCAGCGTCGCTCAAAGCGGACGCCCGCAGGCAACGACGCACCGACTGCAGACTCACGTTGTCGTTCTTCGGTTGCCGGTTTCGTCTGTGCGAAGACGGCCTCGGCGTCGACCTGCTCGGCGAGTTCGGGGATCACGTTTTCGACCCGGCCGGTCCGAACCAGCAGTTCGCCGCCTCGCTCGCGCAGCGATTCCCGGAGATCAAGCAGGCTTTCACGACGGAACCGAGCCCGAACCGAACCCCGTTTGTCGGTTTCGTACTGGGTTGGGCCCTGTCGTCGCGGATCAGCGACGTACACTGGAACCACCCTGTCGGCTGCAGCGATGGCATCAACAAGCGTCGGATTGTCGTCGACGCGAAGATCATCTCGGAACCAGACGACGGCGGTATCCATGGTCAACGTAGGGTCTGTATACGCATGAATCTGCGGTGGATTCCACGCTTGCTCATGCGATGACAGGGCCCAGAGATGATTTATCCACTCGATTCCAACAACTGGTATGCTGGCCCTGCGATACTTTGTCTGTCAGGCATGTGAGACTGTATCTGCTGAACCTGAGGCACCATCGGAGTGTCGCTGTGGGAGCGTCGACTCAATAGAAGAGATCACGGCCGACGTGCAGCCAGAGCCGTACTTCACGCGGTTGCTCGGCCAGGATCAATAACACGGCGAGATCATACCGCGAATCTGAACGGGAAACACTCGGTAGGACCGCTATTTCGGTGATAACCGATGGATTGTCAGTTTTCAGACGCGGAACCGTCGCGCCGAGCGAGCAGGATGCCGGCGATGATGAAAATCGCGCCAAGAATCAGCAATCCGACCGTCAGTTCTCTGCCCGAAACGAAGACGCCGGCTCCGATCGCACCCGTCCCAATGATATGAAGGATAGCAGTCTGGTTCACAAAGCGTGTACGGAGAGAATGAATTTAATCCCGTTGAAAGGCGAGCTAGGACACTGAACAGTGCGGCGAACACGACGGCCCACTTGCGGACTGGTATCCAACAGTAGCTGGTCGTGCCGCACTCTGCGCGGACCGACTAGGTCTTCGCCCGCAGCAGGCAGCCATCCGGCTGCGATACGTTGTCGACACTAAATCGAATATAAACCAAGATAAACAATCTCTACAGCGGCAACAACCATTAGTAGTGCTATCAATCATTATTTATTATGGCATCTATTGCGAATGCGCAAGGAGCCGATGGAATTCGTGCCCTGTTTAATCGCCAGCTTGCGGTTGGGCTGCATCACGGCGCGCAGCTCGTCGTTTATGATGGGACCGACCGCGTCGTCGACCTCGCGGGTGGGACGACAGGCCCGGATGGCGAGGAGACGACCCCCGAGACGAAACACCTCATCTGGTCGTGTACGAAACCCCTGGTTGGCACCTGTGTCCACCAACTCGTCGAGGACGGCGAACTCCACTACGACGACCCGGTCGTCGACCACTGGCCGTCGTTCGCCCGTGGCGACGACGAAAAACAGGAAGTGACAGTTCGGCATGTCCTCAGTCATCAGACAGGGATGCCGACCAGCGAGCTGGACGGCGATCCAGCGTCGTGGGGCGACTGGGAGGGTATCGTCGAGACAATGGAGACACAGCAGCTCGACGACGAGCCGGGGACCACCGCAGCCTACCACACCGTCACCTACGGCTGGCTCGTCGGCGAACTCGTCCGACAGGTTACGGGAACGCGGATCGAGGAGTACGCCAACCAGCGAGTGTTCGAACCGCTCGGGATGGACCAGACGAGTGTCGGCGTCCGCGACGGCAACCCCGAGACGGTCGCGGATATCGCTGGCTTCGAGATCTTCGACCGCTGTGCAGATCCCGAAGAGGGGTTGGTCGACCTCTCGCCGGAAGCTGCGGCCGGTCTCGGAAACGACCCCGGCGTCCTGCAGGCGGTGATCCCGGCCGCCAACGGGATCAGCACCGCCCGAGATATGGGCCGGTTTTTCGCCTGCATGGCCAACGGTGGCGAACTCGACGGCACTCGACTGTTGGAACCGGAAACGGTCGACAAAGCGACGGAGCTCCAGATCGAGACAGCCGATGATGGGACGCTCTCACGGCCGATGCGGTACGCCATGGGCTACTGGCGCGGCGGCACAGTCTCGGATCTGTTCGGGACGCTCTCGTCGCCCGAGACGTTCGGTCACGTCGGCCTCGGGAGTATTGTTGGGTGGGTGGATCCGACGGCCGATCTCACGTTTGCCTACGTCTGTAACGGCATTCGCGAGGAGTCGTACGAACACGCCGCCCGAGTGAACCAGCTTGCCGACGCTGTCTATCAGGTCTACGGCTGAACGGAGATCTAACGCAGGAGTCGACTTTTGATCTGTCGGTGCGGTGTTCAGCATCCGCGGATTGATACACCGTGGAGAACATAGTTCACGCAACTCACAGCGATGGATGCCGCGATTATCGACCTCGATGGAACCGTGTACAGATCTGAAACAGTCATTCCGGGCGCGCCCGAGGGAATCGACTACCTTCGTGAGGCTGGCCTCGATATCGCCTTCGTCACGAACTCCGCGACGAAATCCAGAGAGCAGTGTCGGGACCGACTCGCCTCGCTCGGAGTCGACGCGGCTGTTTCGGAGATTCTGACAAGTGCCTCGGTGACTGCCAGCTACGTAACCACCGAGTATCCGAACGCGTCGGTGATGGCTATCGGCGAGCAGGCAGTCCACGACGAACTCACGCAGGCCGGTGCCACGCTGACAACGACCCCAACCGACGCCGATGTCCTCGTTGTCGGCAACGACAGGACGTTCGATTTCGAGACGCTGACCCGCGGGTTACAGGCAGTCGACTCGGGGGCCGTGTTGGTGGGGACGAACGGCGACCGAAAAGTCCCAACTGACGCGGGGATGAAGCCCGGTGCTGGTGCGCTGATCGAAGCAATCGGCTATGCAGCGAACAAAGAGCCAGTCATCTGTGGCAAGCCGAACGAGCCGATGGTCGACGTGAGTCTCCAGACGCTTGGGACAAAGCCAGCCGACTGTCTGATCGTCGGAGACAACCCGGAGACTGACATCGAGATGGGCCGGCGGGCCGGCCTGACGACGGTGCTCGTACTGAGTGGACTGGTCGGCGAATCGGATCCGCGTCTCGATGAGAACCCACCAACGCACGTGATCGAGTCGTTGGGTGAGATCTCGACGGTGCTCTGAGGAAGACCACTGTTATGGCCACACTGTCTGACCGCTTTGCGAGGTGTTCGTCGACACTGACAACGGTTCTCGACCGTCTCAAACAGCCGTTGCTGTATGTAATGGGTCCAGCGTTTGTTGTCGCCGGCGTGTTACATTTCGTCGTCCCGGAGCTGTACGTCCAGCTCATCCCGCCGTTCTTTCCGGCACCGCTCGCGCTCGTCTATCTCTCCGGGCTCGCCGAAATCGCCGTCGGGATCGGGCTGTTGATCCCCCGAACGCGGCGATATGCAGCCTGGGGAACGGTCGCGTTGCTTATTGCGATTTTTCCGGCGAACATCTACATGGCGACCCACGGGGTCGTTATCGAGGGGATGCCGGGCGGTGGCGATCCTTCCGAGTTCGTTCGCTGGGGTCGACTCCCACTGCAGGGTGTGTTGATACTGTGGGCACTATGGTATACGTAACCAGTCAAAAATAATCAGCAACGGACTACCGTACGGACTGTTGTCCCGGCTCGGCTACGGACTGATTGTGGTACTGAGTGGCCGTGGCTCCTGATGAGTCATATCTCCGGTCGGTGCGCAATCGCAGAGCAACCGTGGGGTTGGTGATGACGGGGAGTTCATCGAGTTCGTCTGTCAGCCCAGTCTGCGTCGGTAGGTGGCCGAAAATAGCTACTCCTTCGAATCTACTGGACGAGGTAACACTAGCAATCGCAGGACGGCGGTAGAATGGAATGCTCGATCAGGGATTTGAACCCTGGTCCTCGGCTCGAAAGGCCAAGATGATTGGCCGGACTACACCAATCGAGCGTTCCGCATTAGATCGAATGGAACGCGAATATATAAACCTCATTAATCTCGTTGAGAGTGCGGACTCCTCCCACGGTTTGGTCCCACTCACCGACGGCTCGTCGACGGTCTGGGTCGACCCCTACTCGCCGGTGAATGCTGGATCGTCGTCGCTCGTGAACGCCCGGATTCCTTCGAGCAGATCGTCAGTGCCCAGCAGATGACCGAACGCCTGGGCTTCGATTTCGAGTCCTGCATCGATGCTGTCGCGGCCGGCCAACATTGCCCGTTTGGTGAATTTCTGGGCAACTGGCGGGCCAGCGGCCAGTTTCTCCGCCAACTCGATTGCCGCCTCGTCGAACGCCTCGCTGTCGACGACCTCGCTGACGAACCCGTACGCTGCCATCGTTTCGGCGTCGTACCGCTCGCCGGTGAAGATGATTTCTTTGGCCCGGCTCTCGCCGAGCAGATGGGCGAGCCGTTGGGTGCCGCCCCAGCCAGGCATCAGTCCAAGGCCGTGTTCGGGCTGGCCGAACTCCGAGCGGTCGCTGGCGATCCGGAGATCTGCACACGCGGCGAGCTCCATGCCACCGCCCAGACAGTAGCCGTCGACAGCGGCGACTACGGGCGTATCACAGCTTTCGAGTTTCCCGAACGTCTGCTGGCCGGTGCGTGAGAGCTCTATTCCGTCAAGCGGGTCGGCCTCGGAGGCCATGCTCGTTACGTCCGCGCCGGCACAGAAGGCGCGGTCGCCCGCTCCCGCAACGAGGAGACACCGCACCGATTCGTCCCCGTCTAACTCGTCGACGGCCTGCGACAGCTCATCCAAGAGTTCCGCACTGACCGTGTTCATCCGGTGGGGGCGATCGAGCACGATCCGGGCGACCCGCTCTTCGTCTCCCGCGCGGTCGACCTGGATCGTCTCGAACGACGCTGGTTCGTCGTCTCTCTCGTCTGCGCTTTCGACACCGTGGAACGTGTTGCCCTCGACGGCGTACTCGCGGAGGAGGCCGACAGCCTCGTAGCGCAACTCGTCTGTCGCCTCGAACCGTTCGTCGAGCACCGCAACCAGTGGTTGCAGCCCCCGGTTGTCGGCCATTTTCGCAGGACCGTCGGGAAAACCCGCACCCAACTGCATCGCGCGGTCGACGGCCGCGGCGTCTGCGACCTCCTCGTCGATCAGGCCGGCGACCTCGTTTGCCATCACCGCCAGTAGGCGGTCGGCGATCTCCTGTCGACCCGCGTCGGGTGGGATCTCGACGCCGCTGTCCTCGTACTCGTAGAATCCTTCGCCAACCTTTTTTCCGACCGCTTCGCTCTCTACTTTCTCGGCGAGCAGCGGGCAGGGCCGGTAGGCATCGCCGACCGTCTCGTGCATGTAATCGAGGACGTGGTAGCTCACGTCGATGCCGACCTGATCGGCCAGCTCAAAGGCTCCCATCGGCAGCCCCATATCGAATTTCGTGGTTGCGTCGACTTCGGCGATCGTCGCCGTCTCCTCGTCGACGAGCCAAGCGGCCTCGTTGAGCAACGGTAGTAGCACCCGATTGACGATGAATCCAGGACTGTCCTTGTGGACCCGAACCGGCGTTTTGTCCATCGAGGCTGCGAGCGCCTCGATCAGTTCAAGTGTCTCCTCGCTCGTGTGGCCGCCGGCGATCACCTCGACGAGTTCCATCCGGACCGGCGGGTTGAAAAAGTGCATCCCGCAGAACCGTTCGGGGCGGTCAGTGGCCTCGGCGAGTTCGGTGATCGAGAGACTGGAGGTGTTGGTAGTAACAATTGCGTGGTCAGGCGCGTGCGCTATGACCTCGCTGAACACGTCGGTTTTGATATCCATCACTTCGGGGACGGCCTCGATGATCACGTCGGCCTCGCCGACGGCGTCGACCATCTCAACCACGGGGTCGACGCGCTCTTTGGCAGCGGTGGCCTCGTCGTCGCTAATCCGATTCTTTTCAGCGAGCTTGTTGAGGCTCCACTCGATCGAGTCGTAGCCGTCCTGGACCAGCTCCTCGTTGATATCCCGTAGCTGCACGTCGTAGCCAGCCAGTGCGGCGACCTCGGCGATGCCGTGGCCCATGTTTCCGGCTCCGAGCACTGCAATCGTCGAGACATCTGCGAGCTCCATACGGGCCGGTCCACGCCGACGTGATTCAACGTTTCCCCCGTCCGGTCGGCTGACAGTCACCTACGTCGACAGACCGTTTCAGTGGACGGTCCGGTTCGAACTTCCACCGAACGCGTTGCCGTCAGGAAGCTCCCGACCGGCGGCGTATGCATTGCATTTTGCTGCCGCCGGCGACTCCCGGAGCTCGTCGGCGTCGTAGCCTGCCTGTTTGAACGAAGAAAGGAGGGACTGTCTGCCTCTGAGGCTGTGTTTCTGGTGATATGGCTCGGCGAGGAAGAATGAGTCGAGCGGTTCGATCCGGGTTTCGATTCCGTCGCGTGTGAGTCCGCGAGCATCCAGGACGGCCTCAATTGTCTCGGCCTGTGCCGGCGTTGAGGCGAACAGAATGTTCTGGTACTGCGTTTTTGTTGGTTGGCGAGCGTGGTCGTGGCTCCGGAGTGCAAGGTCGACCAGGCTCTCAAAAGAACGAGCGCTGGGATCGTAGTCGACCTGCAGCGCTTCGGTGTGATCGCCCAGATCGTGGTAGCTGGGATCGGCTATCGACCCACCGGCGTAGCCGACGCGGGTTCGAACCACGCCGTCAAGCGCGCCGAACTGGGCGTCGGGACCCCAAAAGCAGCCGAGGGCGACGGTTGCGGTTTCGGTCCGGTCGGTCGACGGGGCCTGCTGATCGTAGCGCTTGATTGCCGCTGGTGTAAGGCTCATTGTCGACTGGCACTACTCGTCGTCGAACTCGAGGGCAATACCGTTGATACAGTAGCGTTTGCCCGTCGGTTCGGGACCGTCGTCGAACACGTGGCCCAGATGGCCCTCGCAGTTGCTGCAGACGACCTCGGTTCGGGTCATCCCGTGGCTGTGGTCGGCTCTGGTTTCGACGGCGTCGCTGTCGGCCGGATCGTAGAAGCTGGGCCAGCCGGTGCCGGAGCCGAACTTCTCGTCGCTCCGAAACAGCACCTGCCCGCAGCCCGCACACCGAAAGACGCCATCGTCGTCGACTTTCAGGAGCTCCGAGGTGCCGCGTGGTTCAGTCCCCTGCTCGCGGAGGATGCGGTACTCCTCGGTGGAGAGTGCGTCCTTCCATTCGGCCTCTGTCTGTGGCGTGGAGTCGGTCTGTTCGCTCATACAATTCGTTGGTGATCCACGGGGATAATCGTTCGTGGTCGGGTAAGTAGCTGGATGGCTGGGTAGGTCGATGGATGTGGCTGGACGGGTGGAGATGGCTGGATGGGTGGATGTGGCTGGACGGGTGGAGATGGCTGGACGGACGGGTACGTAGACAGTCGGATCTGTGAATAGAGCTACTCGCCGTAACTTCGGTCGCCCCGACTCTGGACGCCGAGTCCAGATGCCAGGGGGATGGGGGCGACAGCGGGGACCACGTGGGGGCTCCCGCCTGGCAGTACGAGTTTACTGCTGGCTGTCACATAACTGCATCCCGTACACGCTGTGCAACCCACACACAACCTGGTTATAGTTTGGTGAGCGTGTCGACTGCCGAGGCTGTATATTTCGAAAACATCGATTCGGCCCACGTTCGGACCGATTCATTCGTCGTCTCGAGCAGTGCTCGAGGGATTCCATCGTCGTCTTCGACGCCGATCTGGACTGTCGTCCCATCCGCAATGCCAAGATACATCGGCACGTCCTCGGCGACGTGAATCGTGTGGTGGCCACTCGACAACAGCTCCGAGAGCAGGGGCGCAAACGGCTCGTGGTGCATCATCTCGGCAACGTCGGACGAGACGACACTCTCGGTCTCGAACCCCGAGTCCAACCTCCGCTCGTGGACCAAGCGGACGCTCTCGATACTCATTGACGGAAACAGGCCGCGAAACACAGTGGTCGACTGGAGCAACGTAGCCTGTTTTCGCGCCGGTGCGAGTGGGTCGCCCGCCAAGGCGGTCGTGAGCTCGCCGTCGCGCAGATCCGAAAGCGAAAGATCGAACGATGAAAGCGGGAACCATTCGAGAAACGGTGCGAGTTGTTCGGCTGTCTCGACCGTTTCGAGCAGCTCTCGAAACTCGCTGATAATCGCTCGACCAGCCGGCGTGAGCTGATACCCTCCGTCCGAGTTTTCAACCCAACCGTTCTCGGACAACGAATCCAGCGAGCGAGTGATCGTCGACCGCGAGTAGTCGAGCCGCTGTTGCAGTGTGCGATGGTCCAGTGGGCCGGACTCCAAGAGAGTCTCCATGAGACTGACGCGTGACTCGGCGCGTGACAGAAAACAGATGGACTCGACTGCCTCCATTCGACGATTCATTTCAATCACACACACGATAGGAAGTATAAAAGATCACTCTATCTCTGCAATATTTACTATAATGGTTGTATATGTTTTAATATTGCTGAAGAATCTACAAACGGAGCTATTCTTCGAGATACTCGTCGCCGTCGCTCGACGGGTGGTCGCCGTCGGCCCGTCGACGAACGTCGACGCGGTAATGCTGGAGGATGTCCCGTCCGAGCAAGAGCGGGTAGTCCATATGGCCGCGATCCTCGACGCTGGCGGTCACAGTGTGTTGGTTGCCGCCGATTCCAATGACGAGGTCGACGACGGGCCGGGCTTTGCCGGTTTTGTTGCTGCCTGAGCGAACGCGAGTCATGCTTTTGATCGGTCCTGCGCCGATTTCGGCGGCCAGTCGGGTGTCGATGCTGCTCCGAGTCGCGCCGGTATCCGACTTGGCGTGGGTCTGTTTCGAGCCGCTGGTGCCGATGACGACGACCTCCTCGATGTAGCCGATCATCGGGATCTCCTCGCTCGTCTGGGGTTCGGGCCGCGGCATCGAACTCGGCCGCGAGTCGTCGAGGGTGTTTGCCAACCCCTCGACGCGGTCGGGGTCGACTGTGCCGCCGGCCTTCTCGATGGCGAGCTGGGCGATGTACGGCGCGGGGCTCTTGTCGGTCGCCTCGTACAGCCCCTTAAATCCGGCTGTGGGGTTGACTTCGAGGACGAACCAGCCGTCGTGGCCCTCGACGAGGTCGACGCCCGCGTAGTCGAGGCCCAACACCTCCGAAGCGTAGAGAGCGGTCTCGGCGGCCTCCTCGGGCATATTGCCGGCTGCGTTTTCGACCGCGCCGCCGAGGGCGACGTTTGTTCGCCAGTCGCCCTCCGGCGCGTAGCGATACATCGCGCCGATGATCTCGTCGCCGACGACGTACACCCGGAGATCCCGGTGTTTCTGGTCGTCGCGGTCGATCAGTTCCTGCAAAAAGGCTTGGCGATTGCCGACTTTCGGG
The DNA here is from genome assembly GCA_964581495.1 of uncultured Haloferacaceae archaeon. GTDB lineage: Archaea > Halobacteriota > Halobacteria > Halobacteriales > Haloferacaceae > Halohasta. The sequence goes on along the minus strand of CAZOOU010000005.1, from coordinate 265 downwards.
TTCACTGGTTCGGTGAGGTCGACTTTCCACGTCCCGCCGCCGTGTGTCCCGATTGCGGTTTTATAAACGCCGACGTCGCCGAACCGCTCGCGGCCCTCGTTGAGTCGTTCGTTCGAGAGCGCAAGCAGCGCATCGGGCACTTGGATGTTCCAGTCGGCCAGCGTCGTCCCGGTAGCGAACTTGTGGATCGACGTGAGAACGGCCTCAGGGCGGTTGAGCATCGGTCGAATCCGGTCGAACGTGGTTGCCAGCCCGAGTCCCTCGG
>CAZOOU010000004.1:0-32412 GCA_964581495.1 uncultured Haloferacaceae archaeon | reverse complement strand
GATGGGGCTCGAAGAAATCGGTACCGAGCAGTCGCCGGACGACACGCCGGGCGACGAGCGCACCCGCTTTGCAGCCAGCGGCCCAGTCGGCAGATATGTCGACGTCCTGCCAACCATCGAGGGCGGCCGCCAGGGCCACGGGACGGTCCACCACGTTGCGTTCCAGACACCAACAGATGAGGACCAAGCGGCAATGCGAAAAGCAGTCGGCAGACAAAGCGTCCGGCCAACAAACCAGATCAATCGCCACTGGTTCCGGTCGGTCTACTTCCGCGAACCGAACGGCGTCCTCTTCGAGCTGGCGACCAGCGAGCCGGGGTACACCAGCGACGAGCCGCTGGACGAACTCGGCGAACGCCTTATCCTGCCCGGCAAGTTCGAAGCCAAACGCGACCAAATCGAGGCCGGCCTGACTGATGTGACGATTCCACGCGCCGAGCCAGTCGACGACTGATTCCGACCGTCGAGAGCCGTTTTTTGTCGCACAACGGGTCGTCGCTGAATAAGCCCACATAGAAGGCCGAGTGGATTCGGGCAATTAAGCCAGCAACGTCGACTGAAGAATTGGTCGAGCCAGCGGTCGCAGAACGAACGTGTCACCTGTTCGCCGGCCGCTGCGATTCGTTCGGCCGACCACGACGTCTCATCCGTCGACTGTACGCTGTTATCCGACATCACAGCATCAGTGGCCCAATAAGCACTCCCATCAGGTGCACCCGGCGTGCGCCGAACCGGGTTGGCACCAATCCAATAATCGTCGACACCACGAAAACGACAACCCCGAACCAACCAGTGAGCCCGAACGCGAGCGCGCCGAGAAACGCTAACACGACCAGCGACACACGCGTGTAGTCCATTTTGCCGACGTGCAACAGATAGCGATCGCCGACAAGCACGACCAGCAGGGCCCCACAGGCAGCCCCAACAACAACCGCCGCAAGCAGTACGGGAACAACCAGTGGCACCCCGGTTGTGTCGACGGCGACCATGACACCCGTCCGCGGTGTGCCGAGCGCGACGAGCGCAAACAACGCAAACACCGTGTTGGCCGTATTTGCGCCGCTTGTGGCGACAATAAAGCCGCGGTCGACATCCCGGTTCGGCACCGCCGGGAGTGCCATCACCGAGGCAATCGCCGCCGAAATGCCGGGCAGATACCCCACAATCGCACCTGCAAGCGAGCCAGCGCCGGCGGTGAGCCCCAGATCCTTCCGGGCCATCGTGAGTTTGGCGTCGGCCTGGGGTGGCACCCCACCGCCGCCCATCGCATCAAGGAGAATCGGTGCGCCGAACAGCCCCGTCAACAGCGGTGTGAGCATGCTTCCCGAACCCAGAGGTGCGTCAGGGCTGACATCCAGAACCGCCCACCCCAAGATCGCCGCGAGCAGAAAACCGAGCAGGCCACCAGCCGCCGCCTGGGGCGTCGACTCAGTTACAACGAGCAAGCACACAACTGCGCCGAGAACGATCCAGAGGTGTGCCCGAATCGTCGGGTAGCTATGTATCATCAGCCAGGTGATCGGCACTGCCAGCGGGAGGGCAATACCAACCGCAATCGCACTGCCGACCGCCGACAGCCGGAGGGCCTCTCGGCCTCGACCCGCCAACACGAGTCGGTGGCCTGGCAGCGCGGCAATCGCCATCGCGGCGTCCGGCACACCGAGTGCGAGCGCGGGGACGATATCGAGAAACGTGTGGACGACACCCGCGGTCAACATCGCAACCCCGATTAAGAGCGGATCGGCCGGAATCGAGGCGGCAAACGCCGCCAACAGGAGCGCGAAATTGTTGGCATGCAGCCCCGGCACCAGTCCGCTTGCAGTGCCGAGAGCCACCCCACCGACTGCAAACACCAGAAACCAGACCAAGCCCAGTGGGTCGACGGCGAACTGAATCGCTGGCTCCATTGGGAGGGCTGCTGCCGTTTCGTATTTAAGTCTCAGGGGGAGCTGTCGCTGGCGGGATAGTGCTCAAAAAATAACTGATCTGTGAGTCGACGCGTTTAGCCGAAGAGGTTGCCGAGGCCCTCGCCGTCGGCTTCCTCGTCTTCCTCTTCGTCTTCTTCTTCGGCTGCGTCGGCTTCCTCGGCTGCGTCGTCGTCATCGTCGGCGTCAGCCTCGTCGGCTGCTGCCGCACCGCCGGCTGCAGCGCCGCCTGCGGCGGGCACTGCGGCTGCGGTTTCGATTGCTTCCTCGATGTCGACGTCTTCGAGGGCAGCGACGAGGGCCTTGACGCGGGACTCCTCGACGTCGACGCCTGCTGCGTCGAGCACTGCGGTGACGTTGTCTTCGTTGATCTCTTCGCCGGTCTCGTTCAGGATGAGTGCTGCGTAAACGTATTCCATTGTTGTAATCTCCAGTGTGTGTTAGAAGAGCGTTCCGAGAGCATCGTCGTCTTCGTCGTCGCCGTCGTCGGCGTCGGAGTCTGCCTCGGCCTCTTCTGCGTCTTCGTCAGTCTGTTCGTCGTCTGCGTCCGCGTCCGCGCCGGCGTCGGCGGCTGCTGGCTCGTCGTCAGCATCGGCGGCGACGTCTCGAAGCTCCTCGGGGAGGGCTTCGGGGTCGTCGATCTGGCCGACAAGTGCGCGAACCTGGCCGTCGGCTTTGCCGACGAGTTCGCCCAGCACGTCCGGGCTCTCGACGGCACCAGCAAGCGCGACCGATTTGGCGTTGCCCGTTGCTTTCGCAATAAGCGAGCCGGCGGTCTGGGCTGTTGGGTACTCCGCGTTGATCGAGAGGTTCTGGGCCGCACCGGCTGCGGCCTGGATGTCGGCGTAGTACTCGTCGATATCGATTTCGAGTTCGTCGGGCGCAAACAGCACACCCTCGGAGAACACCCGTTTGAGGTCGAGGCCGACCTCTTTGGGCTCGATACCGAGTTCGCTCAGCACGCTTGCGAGCTGCTGGTCGACTTCTTCGCCCTCATCGAGGACGACGCTGTCCGAAAGCACCTGAATCGAGCCCTCTTGGATGCGGGCGTCGGCGCCGATCTGCTGGAGTTCACCAACAAACGGCCCTGGGTCGACACCGGTGTCACCCTCTGGGATGACGATCTCGTTGGGTGCGACCTCGCCGGCATTAATTGGGGCGGGCGTTTTCGAGGCTTCGAGCTGTTTGAACAGTCCGAAGGGGTTGTCGTTCGTGCCAACAAGGGCGACCTGACCGGCGACAAAGTCGGTGAGCTGTTCGAGGCCGTCGTCGGCCTCGTCGAGCGCGCGTTCGACGAGCGTGTTGCGGCTCATCCGAATCGCGGCACTGCCGTGCAGATCCCGGCGCATGGCCTGGAGCTGTCGGCTCGGAATGCCGGTGACGCCGACGATACCGACCGACTGGTAGCTCGTGATAAAGTCGACCAGCTCGTCGACTTCGTCTTGCTTCCACTGTGGGATCGTCTCGGTCTTGCGGACGGATTCGCTCTGGCTCATTAGGCGTTCACCTCAACAGCTGGGCCCATCGTCGTCTTGACGTAGATCGAATCAAGATTGAGCGGGCCCTTTTCGAGGTTCGCTTCGAGTCGCCGGATGATCACGTCGATGTTCGACGCAATGTCCTCTTCGGACATGTCGTCGGCACCGACGCGGGTGTGGAACGTCCGGCGGTCGCGTGAGCGAACCTGGACGGTGTTTTTCATCCGGTTGACCGTCTCGACGACGTCGTCGTCGGGCTGGAGTGGTGTCGGCATCTTACCGCGCGGACCGAGAACGGTCCCGAGGTAGCGGCCGATGTCCTGCATCAGGTTGGCCTCGGCGACAAAGAAGTCCGTCTCGTCGGCGAGATCCTTTGCGGCATCAGAGTCGTCACCGAGCTCTTCGAGATCGTCTCCCGAGAGTACGTCGTCGGCAACGCTTTCTGCCTGCAGGGCGGTTTCACCTTCGGCAAACACAATAATCTGTGTTTCCTGGCCGGTTCCGGACGGGAGCACGATGCTCTCGTCGACACGTTTCGCTGGGTCGTTTAAGTCTAGATCACGCAGGTTTACCGCGAGGTCGACGGTCTCTCGGAAGTTCCGAGGTGGCGACTCGTCGAGCGCGCGAGAAACTGCTTGTACTATCGTATCGTCTGCCATTATTCACCTCCGTAGTACGCAGGATATGCTCCTACGGGTCAGTGACACAGGCTACGCCTGTCTCACCGGAAAAAGGCCCATCAGTGTTAAAAGCCCGTCGAAGCCGATTCGACCGCCTGTGGGTGTTTCACACGGATTAGCGTCCGATTGCGCCACGGATACTGTGTGAACTGTCACCGAACACCGCCCATGATAGATGAGTATACAACGTTTTATTCTCACGAATCCAGATTATCACAATGAGTCTCAAAGTCGACATTCGGAAGTTAGAGCTTTTTAATCGGATTTGTCGACAGGGGTCGATTCAGGTTGCCGATAGCCTCTCGCAGATGTCCGGGATGAATGCGGAAATCGAGATGGCGAAGATCAATTTTTTGCATATTGACGATGTGAAAAAACACATCGGCAACCGCAACGCGGTCGGTATCAGCATCGAGTTGACCGAATCGCCGTACGGCCACGTGCTGTTTTTGCTCGATCCAGCCGACAGCAAACGGCTCGCCCAGTCGATGATTCCGGGCGATATGGGCGGTGACGACTCCGATGGGTTTTCGAGCATGGAAAAATCAGCAATCCAAGAGATCGGCAACATCATGACCTCCAGCTATATCGACGGCTGGGCAAACGTCTTGCATACGACGATCAACATGACGACGCCAACGTTCACCTACGGGTCGACCCGCGAGATCATCGACAACATGGGCGGGCTGCCGGACAAAGAGATGGTGTTCGTGCTCGATTCGGAGATCACGACGCAGAATACAGATCTCGATCTCACAGTCTATACGTTCCCACAACTCGATTCGCTTGTCAATCTGGTCCGACAGATCGACGTCGACGCCGACGTCTGAGTCGGTCGACACGCTTTTTGAACTATTTATATACCCATTAAAAAGCGGCAGCACTGACGGCGAGTGTGGGTGCATCTCGCGGTACTGAAAAGCCGCCGGTGTACTGTTCGCACTCACCGCTCGAAAACGAAAGAAGATCGCCGCCGATTACGCGCTGGCTTCGTCGACGAGGATGTCGTCGTAGTCGCCGGCGTCGACGCGCTTTTTGAACGTGCGGGCGTCCTCGCCGTCGATGGTGACACCGAGGGTCATGCAGGTGCCGCTGACCTCTTTGGCGGCGTTTTTCACGTCGTACGACAGCAGGTCGGTCGATTTCTGCTCGGCGACCTTTTTGAGCTGCTCGACGGACATGTCGGCGACGAAGTTCTCGTGGGGTTCACCGCTGCCCGACGAGAAGCCGGCTTCGTCTTTGATGAGTTCGGATGTCGGTGGGACACCGACTTCGATCTCAAAGGAGCCGTCGTCTTCGTACTCGATGGTGATGGGGACTTCCATCCCGTCGAACGCTTCGGTTTCGTCGTTGATCTCCTGGACGACTGCTTGGACGTCGACCGGGGTCGGTCCGAGTTCGGGACCGAGCGGTGGGCCAGGGTTGGCCTGGCCACCAGGAACGAGTGCTTCGATAGTTCCAGCCATACCCAACTAAAATCCGTGTCGGCTTTTAACGGTTGTTTTTTGCGTTGCGCCACGCGGAGGTGTGACACAGCACCACGGTCCGACGATGGCCGGCGTCGACGTGCTGGGCTGTGGTGGCGGTGAGTTAGTCGGCGACGTCTTCGGGGCGACCGTCGGTCGACGTCGGTTCCCGGTTGCGGTCCGAGGCAGTGTAATAAATACCGACCAAGACGACCACGCCACCGAGGATCGTAAACTGGGTTGGAAACTCCGCAAGAAAGACGACCGCCAGCAGGGTTGCGCCGATCGGCTCGCCGAGCAGCGAGACCGAGACGACGCTGGATTCGAGATGCGCGAGCGCCCAGTTGATCACCGTGTGGCCGAACAGCCCCGGTCCGAGCGCGAGGCCGACGAAGATGAGCCACTCGCGGGGCGGATAGCCCGACAGCGGATGGCCCTGTGCGAGGACGACCGCGAGCAAGGCGAGCGTACAGACGCTGTAGACGACCACCACGTAGGGGACGAGCGCGATGCGCTGGCGAAGCGATCGCCCGGCAAGCACATAGCCCGCGGCCATAACCCCGCCGAGCAGTGCCAGGGCGTTGCCGTACAGCGGCGCAGGACCGACCAACACACCACCCAAGAGGTCGCCGAGCGACATGGTTACGATACCGACGACAGCGACGAGAATCCCCAGGACCATCCGACTCGTCACGCGCTCGCGAAGCAGGAGCCATGCCCCGAGTGCGACGAAGACAGGCTGAGACTGGACGAGCGTGACGCTTGCGGCGACGCTGGTCCAGGTGAGACTCTCGAACCAGGTGGCGAAATGTACCGCGAGCGCGAGACCCGCAAGCGTTGCAAACCCCAAATCACGGACGGTGATCCGGCGGAACTCAGCCCGATACTTCCAGACTGCAATCGGGACCAACGGCAGCGTCGTAAACAGGACGCGATACAGCGCCGCGACCGCGGGCGGTTCAGTGCTCAGTCGGACGAGGATCGCCCCGCTGCTGATCGCACAGATGGCAACGACGAGGCCAGCCATCGGCGGCACGCGTGGCGTGGTCGACTGCTGGTGTCCGGAGTCGGTGCTCACAATGCCTCTCTGTGGGTCTACAGTCGTCGACCGTTTGTAGATTCGGGTCGAAAAGTAGGTCCGACAGATCAATCAGACCGACTGCAACTGCTCAGATCTCGACCGCAAACGAGTCGACGTCGCCTGCTTGCTCGGCGATCGCTCCCAGGAGCTGTGCCACACCGTCGAGATCCTCCGTGTCGACCACTTCGACCGGCGTGTGCATATACCGGTTCGGAATTCCGATGTTGAGCGAGGGAATCCCGCCCCGACTGGTATAAAAGCCGTCGGCGTCGGTGCCTGTCCTGGTGCCGGTGGCCTGCAACTGGATGTCGACCTCTCCAGTTTCGGCGGCCTGCCGGGCGAGTTCGACCACGTTCGGATGGTTCGCGCTCCCGCGCGAGACGACCGGCCCCGCGCCCAACTCGACCGGCCCCTTGTGTTTGCCTTTCACATCCGGGTTGTCGGTCGCGTGCGTCACGTCGACTGCGATTGCCGCGTCAGGGTCAAGATCGAAGCCAACCATCTGGGCCCCCTTAATGCCGACCTCCTCTTGGACGGTGCTGACGGCGTAGATCGTGGCGTCGACATCCTGTTCGACCGCGTGTCGAAGCCCCTCGGCCGCACTCCAGGTGCCGACGCGGTTGTCCATCCCGCGCGCGGAGAGTCGAGAGCCGTGGAGTTCGAACAGTTCGGTCGAAAACGTGATCGGATCGCCGACTTCAACCAGCTCCTCGGCTTCTTCGGCCGACTCTGCGCCGATGTCGACGAACTGCTCGCTGATGTCGTTGTACTCCTCTTTGCCGACGTCCCGAAGGTGGATCGCGGTCTGGCCGATAACGCCCTGGATTGGCTCGTCGCTGTGGATCGTGACGTGTTGGCCCTGCGAGATGGTGCGATCCGAGCCGCCGATGCGGGCGATCCGCAGAAAGCCGTTGTCGTCGATATCCCGGACAATGAATCCGATCTCGTCGCCGTGGCCGCCGAAGGCGATTTCGGGGCCCTCGCCCGATCCTTCGTGGACCGCCACGGCGTTGCCGTAGTCGTCGGTCCAGACCTCGTCGGCAAACTCGCTGACGTACTCGATCCAGACGCGCTGGCCGGCGGTTTCGTACCCCGAGGGACTGGCCGTCGACAGCAGCGATTCGAGAAACTCCCGTTGTGCGGATTCCATATCTGTGGGAAGTGATACCATCCGTATCAACCTCACGTTTTGGCTGCCAATCGACGCGACAGTCGCCAGACTCTCGCCACAACGGATTTAGGCTGGTTGTCCGTATACTGTAGTATGGGTAACATCACACTGCTTGAACTCAACGTCCCCGAAGGTGACATCCAGCTTGGTCCGAAATCGCTCCGCGGCTCGAAATCGGAGACGGACTCTCCCCAAACTGAGCCCGCTGAAACAGCCGAAACAGCCGACACAACAGACGACAGCAGTGGCCGGTCGCTCGCCGCGCTACTGGTGGTAGTCGGGTTCATTGCTGTAGTGGCGGTAATGGCATCGAAACTCCTCGGCGAGGACGCAGACGACGAGATCGCCGGCTTCGACGACGCGAACTGAGCCCGCACAAGGATTTTACTCGCTGGCCTCCAGCGTTTTGCATGGACCTCTTTCGTAGCGTGCAAGCAGTCGCCGACGCAGAGGGCGACGGTATCGTCGACTGGACGGCCGTCGCTGCGGCGGCCAAAGCCGCAACCCCCAGCGGCGAGCTCGATCTCTCGGCCACCGAACAGGCGGGCTACCGAGATGACGTGCGGGACGCCCGCGACCGGCTCCGGTCGGTCGGCGACGTCGCGTTCGATCTCCCCGAAACCATCGAAGTCCAGAACCGCCACCACTGGATCGACGCCAACATCGCGACCTTCCGCCGGGTTGTCGAACCCCTAGAGGGCAGCCAGACGATGTTTCCGGGGCTCTCTCGGGCGGTCAACACCGGTACGATGGCGGTCACCCTGGGATTTCTGGGACGCAACGTGTTGGGCCAGTACGATCCACTCCTGTTGGCCGACACCGACAGCCACTCGCTGTACTTCGTTAGACCCAACATACAGCGCGTTGCCGACGAGTTAGCCGTCGACTACCCACGGTTTCGGCGGTGGATCGCCTTCCATGAGGTCGCCCACGCCGCCGAGTTCGGTGCCGCGCCGTGGCTGCCGGGCTATCTCGAGGATCAGATGCAGCAGGCGGTCGGCGATCTCACCGAGGGGCGGCTCAACCGCGAGGCCTACCGGGAGCTAAATACGGCAATGACTGCTGTCGAGGGGTACGCCGAACTGCTGATGGACCAGGCGTTCGACGAGGAGTACGCCGACCTTCGGGCCAAATTGGACGCCCGTCGGCAGGGTGGCAGCCCGTTCGTCCAGTTGATGCGTCGACTGTTGGGACTCGATCTGAAACGCCAGCAGTACGAGAAGGGCGCGGCGTTTTTCGAGGCGATAGCTGATGCTCGCGACATTGCTGCGGCCAGTGCGGTCTGGGAGCAACCCGAAAACCTGCCGACCAACGAAGAAATCGAGACGCCCGGGCTGTGGCTCCAACGTGTCGACCGATAGTTAGCGGAGCGTGTCGCGGAACTCACGAAGGTTTCGGAGGACGAACCACAGCAGTACGCCTCCGATAACAACCCCGGCACCGAACGCTGCGGCGAGTTCCAGCGGTGTGGGATCGATATACAGCGACATCAACGCCATCGAAGCCGCAACCAGGAGGACGAACCCGACTTTGAGCCGCGTGTTTGCGATCGATTTTTCTTCATCAGTCAGCGACGAGTCGACCATCAGCCGTCCCACGCAAACAGGTCGTCTGCTGCGGTCTGGAGCTCCTCGTCGGCCGCCGAGACGTGGAGTGTGACGAACTGCCACGGATCGTCGCTTTCGTGCCGTTTGAGCGTTCCTGTCCACCGTGTCTCGAACGAGTAGTCAGTGTCTAACTGGGTGTCAGTCCACTCCAGTGTGACCTGATCGCTGAACCAGGCGACCGTTGCTTCAGCAGTCACCGACAGGTCGTGGCTCTCGACGGTCCAGTCGACGGTTGTAGCGGTCTGTTCGGAGAGACCGGTGGCCACATCAGCGTAGCCGACCAGCCGTTCGCTGAGACCGACTTTGATTGTGTCCGGTGCCTCTCGAAAGAACCCCGGCAGTGGCTCGCCCTCGCGAAGTGCCGCGTAGTAGGCGGTCACCGTGGCTTCGGCGTCTTCGTGCATAGTTGGCCGTCGACCGGACGGGGCTTTAAATCAGTGTTTTGAGATAGTCGGTCGAGGCTTCTTTTCGATCGCGTCGACGCTATTTCGTGACGTTCCAGTAGCTAACTGACGCGAGTTTGTCGCCGACCGGTGTACCGCCAAGGGTGGTGTCGAGTTTGCGGAACGGGCGGGCGACCGACCGGGGGAGCCCCCGATAAAAGCCGTACGGGAGCACGAAATCGTGAGCCTCGTCGGTGAGTTCGAGCTGAGCGTCAGCCAGCAGACTCTCGACGTCCGTCCGCGAGTAGAGCCGCGAGCCCATCGGGAGAAACCGGTTGTACAGCACGCGCGTGCTTTCGAGATTGAACGTATCGAAAAACACCTGTCCTTTCGAGACGCGCCGGAGTTCGCGAAGGAACGTCACTGGGCGATCCGCGAGATGGAAAAACCGCATCGCAAACACGGCATCGAAATGGTTGTCAGGAAACGGCAACCGAGCAGCGTCTCCGCGCATGAACTCGACGTGGTCGTCGACGCCGGCGGCTTTGGCCTTCTGTCGACCTTGGGCGAGCATCGCTCCTGAAATGTCGAGGCCGATGATATCAGCACCCTGCTGGGCTGCCATCACGGTAAACCGACCGGTGCCGCAGGCGACTTCAAGGATCTGTTTGTCTTCGAGCGGCCCCAGCGCGGAGAGGACGGCCTGCTTTTCGCGCCGATCAATGAACGCCCCACCCTCGGAAAACCGCTTGTCGTCGTACTCCTCGGCGACATCGTCGGCCTGGTACCACTCTTTGCCTTTCACAGTTGCCCAAACTGCACGCTCGAAGATTAAAACCGTACTGGATATCGTTCTGTAGATGGAGTTCGCAACTGTCGTACTCACCCCCCGCAGCTACGCCGCTAATTCACACATTTACACTAGTAGTACCTTATACAATATATATGCATTTGCGCCATATGTAGACAACCTTTACCATGTCTCCGTTTGATCCGCATTAGTATGAGCACTAGTCCGGTCGAGGTCAGCAGCCACGTCGAACTGTCAGAATCCGAGTTCAGAGACCGCCTTCGGGAGCTGCCGCCGAGTGCAAAACTCGTCGCCAAAGTGCTGGAAACCGACCAGCCACTCTCGCAGGGCCAGCTGGTCGACGAATCACTGCTGCCGGACCGGACGGTGCGGTACGCACTCAACCGCCTCGAAGAATCGGAGCTGATCGGCTCGCGGTACAGCTTCAAAGACGCCCGCAAACAGGTGTACTACCTGACACACAACTGAACAGAACGGTATTTTGCGCCCTCGTTCTGTAGAAACCAACAATCCGCCATTTTATATGTTCTCTGTTGCAACGTAGCCCATGCAGCTCTCGGTCATCGTTCCGACGCTTAACGGGCGAGACCAGCTGTCGTCCTGTCTCGATGGGCTGACAGCCGCGGCTCCAGACGCCGAACTGATCGTCGTCAACGGGCCGTCGGCCGACGGGACGACTGGGATGGTCCGTGACCGAGACGATGTCGACGTGCTCGTTGAAGTTTCTGCGCGGACAGTCAACGTGGCCCGAAACGCTGGCATTGAGGTCGCCAACGGGGATGTGATCGCGTTCGTGAGCGACGACCTTCGGGTCGAAGACAGCTGGCGTGAGGCAATCACCGACGGTCTCACGGAGGCACCCGTCGTGACGGGTCCAACCCACCGGACGTTGCCGGGCGGAATGACAACTGAATCACCCGAAAGCCGGACGATTGCCCGGCGCACAGTGACGTATTTTTCAGGAAGTAACGTCGCGTTTGAGTCCGACACGTTGGACGCGCTGGACGGCTTCGACGAGTATCTCGAAACCGGCGGCGCGCGGGATGCCGCCCACCGGCTCGCCGGCATGGAGACGCCGGTGGCCTGGGAGCCATCGATGAGCGTGCGCTGTGAGTATGAGGCCGACGGCGGCCAGACCCAACGCGACTGGGGCTGGAAGTATCGCGCGCTGAGCTATCGGATGATCAAAAACTATGGCGTTCGACCGACTGTCCTGCGGCGTACGCTCTCGCATGCAGTTGATGATGCAGTGTCGGCCGCCCGCGATGTGGTTGGCGGTGACGCCCAACCAACTTCCTGGTTTGGGACCGGCAGAGACGTGATTTCCGGCATGGCAACCGGCTTTTCGGATGGACTCGTTGCCCGCAGCCGAGACCGAGACGATTCTCGAAACCCACACGGGATTTCGAAACGCGCCGACCGCGCGGTTGCGCGCTACGACTGGCGACAGTCGACGCCCGAATCGTCCGGTTAGGGTGCCAAGCCGGGAATCAGCCGCGAGGGATTTTTATTGAACACGCGGTTCATCGCGTCCTCGGAGACATCCAGCGTGAGAATCTCCATAATAGCGACGTTCGGATGGATTTCGGGCGTTCCACTCCCGAAGAGAATCCGATCTGGATGCTCCAGAAGGCCGCGTTCGAGCAGTTCGCGGGAGCGAACCGCCCACGTGTCGAGATACAGCCGGTCGTAGACATCGAGCAATCCGAGAGCATGTTCCATCCGTGCGTGATCCATGGGATGGCCGCCAAACCCCGCCAAAATCACGGGAAACCCCTCGTCGACGAGCTGTTCGGCCACGCTCGGCGAAAACGACGCTCGACAGTACACCGTCACCGGGAGATCAACCGCGGCGAGTTCGGCCAGCACCTCCTCGTCGGGCAACCCGTCGACTGCTGGATCAAGCACGAAGCCATGAAACCGGTCGTCGTAGGCGTACTGCTCGATGTCGCCCGGCCGGGTGTGGTAGTTTTCGCGTTCGGTCCGGATGTTTTTGAGCGCGGCTACGGGACCGCCGGTCGCATCCCGCGGGCCGTTGAGTCGGGCAAACGCCAAAAAGGGGCGGTCGACGCTGAGTCGGGCGACCGCGTTGTTCGCCCGGAGATAGCCCTCCGTTTTTGCACGAGGGGTCGGCGAAACACAGGCCCGAACAACTCCAGCCTGATGGCATTCGCGTTCCAACTGGTCGGGGCCCGTCTCGCGGCCGTAGGTTGCGACCGCCTGCTCGTCGTGGTCGAGGTGACTATGGCAATCGACCACACGGAACCCGTGTTCCAACTCCAGCATTGGTCGATGCTCACACGCAGGCCATATAGTTGTTTCAACAACTGACTGTCATCACGAGAGGACAACCAGCGGCCTGCGGCTTTTCGACTCGCCCAACAATCTGTTTCCCAGAGGCGTCGACCGGCGTTACTGCTGGTGGTTTCTCTGCAACGATAGTAGCAACATTTATATAGAACTGCAAACCATCTGGTAGTGAGGCATTCATCATGGCATCACGACAACAGCAACCACTGTTTATTCTCTCGGAAGGCAACGAACGGACGAAGGGCCAGGCCGCCCAAGACTCGAACATTCGGGCGGGCAAGGCCGTCGCCAACTCGGTCCGGACGACACTCGGCCCGAAAGGCATGGACAAAATGCTCGTCGGTTCGTCCGGAGATGTCGTTATCACCAACGACGGCGCGACCATCCTCAACGAGATGGATATCGAACACCCTGCCGCCCAGATGATCGTCGAAGTCGCCGAAACCCAGGAGGTAGAGGTCGGCGACGGCACAACCACGGCGGCCGTGCTGTCGGGCGAACTCCTCTCTGAGGCCGAAGACCTGCTTGATTCGGATCTCCACCCCACCGTCATCGTCGAAGGCTATCACGAGGCCGCCCGACTCGCCCAAGAGGCCATCGACGAACAGGTGCTCGATATCGACCTCGACGACGAGATCCTCACCGCAGTCGCCGAATCCTCGATGACCGGCAAAGGAACCGGCGACGTGACCGCTGACGTCCTCGCCGAACGCGTCGTCGCGGCCGTCCGCCAGGTTGCCACCGACGAGCGCGTCGACCGTGAAGACGTCCGCATCCACACCCAGACGGGCGGCGCAAGCAGTGCGACCGAACTCGTCGACGGCGTGGTGCTCAGCGAGGAGCCGGCCAACGCCAACATGCCGCGGTCGCTCGAAGACGCCAGCGTCGCCATCCTAGAATCGAAACTCGAAGTCCGAACCGGCGAAGCTGACGCCGAGTACTCGATTTCCAGCGTCGACCAACTCAACGCCGCCGTCGAAGCCGAAGACAGCGAGCTTCGAGGCTACGCCAAAACGCTCAGCGAGGCCAACGTCGACGTCGTCTTCTGCACCAAGAAGATCGACGACCGCGTCGCTGGCTATCTGGCCGACGCCGGTATTCTAGCCTTTAGCAACGTCTCGTCAAAGAAATCCAAAGCCCTCGCCAAAGCGACAGGTGCCAAACACCTCGGCACCGTCGAGGGAATCGAGGCTGACGATCTCGGCTCGCTGGCCTCGCTGTCGATCGAAAGATACGACGACGAGGATACGGTCTTCGTCGACGGTGGGTCGCAAAGCAACTACGTCACCCTCTTTGTCCGCGGCAGCACCGACCACGTGATCGACGAGCTCGAACGCGCGCTCAACGATGCCATCGATGTCGTGATCGCCGCCCTCGATAAGGGCGGCGTCGTTCCCGGAGCCGGCGGCACTGAGGTCGCGATCTCCGACTACGTCCGCAGCCGCGCCGCCAGCGTCGAGGGCCGCAAACAGTTGGCTATCGAAGCCTTCGCAACGGCCGTCGACTCGCTGCCACGCACGCTGGCGGAAAACACCGGCATGGATTCGATCGACGCACTGGTCGACCTCCGTGGGACCTACGACGCGGAAGGCCGCGCCGGCATCGTCTCGACGGGCCGCAGCGGTGAGATCGGCGACCCGGTCGAAGCCGGCATCATCGATCCCGCAGCGGTCAAACGCGAAGCGATCAAATCGGCCACCGAGGCCGCAACGATGATCCTCCGCATCGACGACGTGATCACCGCCGAGTAGTCGCCGCCTCCGTCCCGGTCGACTTTTTATATGATCTAATCCAGAGCGCAGTAGTACCCGTCTCTATCCGCTCCTGTTTCGCAGCTAAACGGCTCGCACACGTATTTAAATAGCCGCTGCCTAACCGGCTGACGCCAGCGACCCGGTGGCGTGGTACCATACCACAGCTAAGATAGTAGCTACTTAGTAGGTCGACGACCACAAATCACTGAAGACAGTCAGCGATTCCGAGGGAAACACCACATATGGCCAAAGAATACGACTTAGTCATCGTCGGCGGGGGAATCAGTGGCGCGTCACTGTTGTACACGGTCGCGACGTTCACCGATATCGAACGTGTCGCGCTGATCGAAAAGGAAGACGAGATCGCGGCGGTCAACTCTCATCACACGAACAACTCTCAGACGCTTCATTTCGGGGATATCGAGACCAACTACACGCTCGAAAAAGCCGAGAAAGTAAAAGAGGGCGCCGAGATGGTCGCCGGCTATCTGGAAGCCAAAGACCCCGACCGCGAGATGCACGCCAAACGGAGCAAGATGGTGCTCGCGGTCGGCGACCAGGAGGTCGACAAACTCGAATCCCGACAGTACGACGAGGGGTTCGGCGAGCTGTTCCCCAAACTCGAAGCGATCGGCCGCGAGGAGATCGCCGAACTCGAACCGAAAGTCGTCGAGGGCCGAGACCCCGACAAAGAACTGCTCGCACTCCAGACACCAGACGGCTACACCGTCGACTACGGCGAACTCGCCGAGGCGTTCGTCGAGCAGGTCCGCGAACACGACCACGTCGACGTCTTCACGGGAACGAAGGTCGAGCGCGTCAACGAGACCAAAGACGAGTTCCTCATTGAAACCGACGACGCCGGCTGGTTCAGCGCTGACACCACCGTCGTCGCCGCGGGCTCGCACAGCCTCCAGATCGCCAAACGGATGGGGTACGGCGAAAATCTCTCGCTGTTGCCGGTCGCCGGCAGCTTCTTTATCGCCGACGAACCGCTGCTCAACGGCAAGGTCTACACGCTGCAGATGAAGAAACTGCCCTTTGCCGCAGTTCACGGTGACGCCGAAGTCCACGACGGCAAGATGACGCGGTTCGGTCCGACCGCAAAGGTCGTGCCAGCACTTGAACGCGGCGAGCTGTCGACGGTTGGCGATTTCTTCGATGTGTTCCAGCTGAATCTCGACTCGCTTTTGAGCTACGGCAACATCATGGCCGACCGCATTCTGCTACCGTACGTCCTGAAAAACCTCGTCTACGATCTGCCGGTCGTCGGCGAGAAATCCTTCCTCCCGCACGTCCAGAAGGTCGTCCCCACGGTCGAGGACGGCGACATCAAGCGCGCCAAAGGGTTCGGCGGCGTTCGCCCCCAGATCGTCGACACGTCGACGAAATCCCTGGATATGGGCGAGGCCAAACTCACCGGCGACAACATCATCTTCAACATCACCCCCTCGCCCGGTGCCTCGACGTGTCTCAAAAACGCGATGCGGGACACCGAACAGCTGATCGAGTTCCTTGACGGCGACTACGAGTTCGACGAAGAAGGGTTCCGCCGGGCGACGATCGACAACTTCCCGCGAGACAAAGAGCCGGTTCCAGCCGACGACTAACACACGGTAGGCCGTGACTACGACAGCGTGATTCCACTGGTCGAAAGAAGGACGACCCCGCCAATGACGAGCAGCACAACCCCGAACCCCACCGTTCCGAGCGACGAGCCGCCCTGTAGTGTCGGGTCGAGAAACGCATGCTCGGGGTTCTGTGGATCGTAGTACACTGTCGTCGACTCGCCGGGTTCGTAGCCCTCGATAGCGCCCTCGGCGGCTGATTCAGTGCCGAACAGGCTGTTCGACTGGCGGCCGGGATACAGTCGGTCGCCGTGCAACCGCTGGGTCGGCGTCTGGTACTCATATTCGACAGTCGGCAGGTAGCCTTTGGAGACATTGCTCCCGTAGACGACGTCGATATCGACCGACTCAATCGTGCCGCTGGCCTGGTCGGCTCGCCGGAGTACCCGCCACTGACTGTAGTACTGTCGACTGCCGTCGACAACCGCCAGCAGGCCGACGACCGCGAGCACTGCACCGCCGATCAGTGGCAGGAGTCCGACCTCGCTGAGCATACTGGTGATTGTCGTCACAGCCATTAATACGTAGCTCCGCCAGTCGCAGCCCGAACGAGCTGGGATACAAGAACGTATATAGGCGTCCTGTCCAGTCTGCAACCGTATGGGTCGACAGCGAACCGAGCAGCTCACGGCCGTGGGTTCGACCGTCCGCGCCGCGCTGAGGGCTCGGTTCGCAATCGATACGCGAACCCTCGCGGTGTTTCGAATCACGCTCGCGGTGCTCGTGGTCGCTGATCTCGTTTTGCGGTCCAGAAACTTCGAGCTGTTTTACACCGAGCAGGGTGTCGTCCCCCAGTCGCTCGCGCTTGCGGCCCCGCCCGTCGACGTGCCGTCGATCTATTTCGGTTCGACCGAGCCGTGGGTGACGGCCGTTCTTTTTAGTATGCACGGCCTACTGGCCGGCGCGCTGCTTGTCGGCTACCGCACGCGGCTGTCGACGCTGTTGGTCACTGTCTTGGTCGTCTCGTTGGACCTTCGGAACCCATTGGTGTTGAGCTACGCCGACACCCTTTTTATGTGGCTGCTGTTTTGGGCCATCTTTCTGCCACTGGGCGAACGCTGGTCGGTCGACGCTGTCCACGCCGACCGCGAGCCACGGGCGAGCGTTGGCGGGCTCCCGGCGGCGTTGGTCCTCCTCCAAGTCGTCACCGTCTACTTTGTCAACGGACTCCACAAAACCGGCTCGGAGCTGTGGGCCAGCGGCGAGGCCGCTGTGTTGGTGATGGGACTCGACGACATGACGTTTCTGGCGGCCGATGTCGTCGCCTCGATGCCACAGCTGTTGGGACTCGGCGGCAGGCTCTGGTATGCAATGCTTTTGGGGTCGTGGCTGCTCGTCGTCCTGCGTGGTCGACCCCGAACGCTGCTGGTAGCCCTTTTTATCGCCGCCCATCTCTCGTTTGCGGTCACGGTCCGAATCGGGGCGTTCGCGTTCGTCTCGATTGCGGGTGTGATCCTCTTTTTGCAGGCGAGTTGTTGGAACGACCTCCGGGCAGTGGCTGGCCGTCTGGGAGTCGTCGACAGCGTCTCCCGAGTGGGCCAGCATGCCGAACGCGCCGCAGCCCGCGTGCCGCGGTGGCCTGATTTCGGCATTCATCAGTATATAAATCGATACCGTCGACCGCTGATGGTCGGCGTTGGCGGTCTCCTTGCGGTGCTGGTGGCCGTGTCGCTGCTGTCGGCCGGCGGTGTGGTCGAACACGACACCGCTGCCGACATCGAGGCGGGGACGACGGCAGTCGTCGACCACCAAACCGAGTGGTCGATCTTCGCGCCCGAACCGCGAACCACGACTCGGCAGTACGTGGTCGCCGCCGAGTCGACCAGCGGAGCCCAGTGGGAGATCCACAGCGACCGCGAACTCACCGCCGACCGGCCAGCCGAGCTACAGACCCAGTTCGATTCCTACCGCGAACGATTTTACATGTCCAGCGTGCGGCGTGACTCACCCGAGGGCACCCAACAGCTGTTAGCCGACCACTACTGTGAAACAGTAGCAATCGACGGCGAGCCGATCAGCCATCTCACGCTGTACGTGATCGACGAATCAGTCACCCTCCAGACCGTCCGGACGCCAGCAGACCGCGAGCGCACACTCGTCGACCTCGGCTCGTATGGGTGCGACGGCGAGCCGCAGCGCGTCGACTTTGAGATAACTTAGTCAGTGACTACTCTTCGACCGCGTCCAGTCGCTCCGCAAGCACTGACCGGATCGCGCCGGTGTCGCCGCCGATTCGGAGGATCTGATACCCCTGGTCGACGGCTTCGCGTGCGTCGGCCGGGTCGTTCTGAATCCGGCCAATTGGGACGCCGGCGTCGAGACAGGCCTCGCGGGTGCGGTCGATGGCCGCCTGAAGCTTGTCGGGGTTTTTATTCAACGGCTCGCCGTCCGACAGCGACATCGACAGATCGGCCGGCCCGACGAAGACAAAGCCGAGTTCGGGCAGCGAGAGAATCTCGTCGATGTTGTCGACCGCCTGCTGGTTTTCGACCATCGTGCCGAGGAGTACCTCGTCGTCCTCGCCGCCGATGTGGCTGTCGACGTAGCCTTCCCACTCGCTTGTTCGACCGACGCCCACTCCCCGGTCGCCCACGTCGCCGTCGTAGCCGAAGTGGGCCGCCTTGAGGGCAGGCCGGAGTTCGGCGGCGGTCTCGATTCGCGGGATGATGATCGACCGGACGCCCGCGTCGAGCACTTTTCGGACGAGTGCGGGCTCGGGTTTCGGGAGTCGGACAAGCAGTTCGACGCCGCCGGCTTCGGCCGCGCGCGTGAGTTCTTCGAGTGCGGTGCTGTCGTACGGGCTCGGCCCGCCGTGTTCGAGATCCAGCCAGACGAAATCCAAGCCGACGTTGCCAAGCGTCTCGATTACCGTGGGCGAAAACGTCGCACACGCCGCGCCGAACACGGTTTCATTGGCCTCGATGGCGGCTCGAAAGGCGTTGTGGGTTCTCATTGGGTGGCCTCCCCGCCGAGCGCCTCGCTGTTGACCGTCGACTCCGGAATCTCGCCCTCGTAGACGGTCCGGATGTTCGCCGCTGCGCCGCGGCTCATCCGCGCGAGCGCATCGCGGGTCACCCCACCGATATGCGGGGTCACCAGAACGTTGTCCTGATCGAACAGCGGGTGATCCTCACTGGGTGGTTCATCCGTGAAATTATCGAGAGCGGCCCCCCGAATCGTGTCCGTTTCGAGCGCCGCAACGAGGGCGGTCTCGTCGACGATCCCGCCGCGGGCCGTATTAATCAACACGCCGTGTTCACCAAGGGCGGCCAGTTGCTCGGTTGAGATCGCATTACGGGTTTCCTCGGTGAGCGGGACGTGGAGGCTCACCGCGTCGGCGCGCTCGAACAGTTCGATGAACTCCTTGACACGGTCGACGCCGTCCGGTACCGCGTTCGGGTCGCGGTGGGGGTCGTAAATGATGATGTCGAGGCCGATGCCGCGGGCGATCGCGGCGGTTTCCTGGGCGATCGAACCATACCCCATCAGCCCAAGCGTCATATCCTGGAGCTCCGCGCCGGTGTAGGCTCCTCGGTCCCAGCCCCCCGACCGAACGTGGCGGTCGGCCGTATGCAGGTTTCGCTCGATGCCAAACAGGAGGGCAATAGTGTGTTCGGCGACCGACCGAGCGTTGACACCGGGGGTGTTGCAGACGATGATCTCGCGCTCGGAGGCCGCTTCGATGTCGACGTTGTCGAGGCCAGTGCCGTGTTTGGCGATCACCTTCAGTCGGTCGGCGCGCTCGATGACCTCGCTGTCGAGGTCGGCAACTCTGACAATGACCGCGTCGTAGCTGGCGATATCATCGAGCGCGGCGTCGGTGCTGTCGTAGGCGTCCATACTCGTTGTCGTTGCGAAATCACTGATCGATGAGGGGCCCACGGGATCGATCCCCGGCGGGCACAGAACCTCCCACTGTTCGGACATAGCACTCTGTTCGGTGCGGCTATTGAAAAGTGTGTAACCCGTCGTAGCCCCTCCGTGGTGACTTGTTTTCTGTTATCGTCGACTACTGATTCGGACCACCAGCCGAGCAACGGTCTACGATTCGGAGACAGCCATCCATATGAAATGAGTTTACAAAACAAGAGATAGAATATACGTTTCAAAAATACTGGTCGCATCTGCTGAATTATATTTTAATATTTAGGTACAGTGGACATGTACGACCGAATCTCGCTTATTATTGTACACTATTTATATTGTATATAAATACTTTTGTGGTTTGTTACTGGTTGTCGACGTATCAATGAGTTCAGAACAGCAGGCTGCAGGGACAGTCGACGGGTCGGGCATCGAAGACGGGTTGATCGCCAACGCGCAGGGTGCAGTCAGGGTTGTGCATGCGACATCGGAGTCCGTCGACGAGCGACTGTCGTTGATTCGGGATGCCGCCAGCTCGCAGGTCGAAGATATGGAGACCGTTGCCGACGACGTCAGCGAGTTGAGCGCGACCGTCCAAGAGGTCGCATCGAGTGCCGAAGAGGTAAGCCAGATAACTGACCGAGCGGCCACCGCCGCAACCGAAGGCCGAGAGGCGACCAGCGAGGCAACCCAGGCCATGGAAGACGCTTCGACAGCAACCCAGCGGGTTCAAACGCAGGTCGACACGCTCGAATCGGAGATCGAACGGATCGACGAGATCGTCGACGTGATCGACGACATTGCCGACAAAACCAACCTGCTCGCGCTCAACGCCTCCATTGAAGCTGCTCGGGCCGGCGAGGAGGGCGCAGGGTTTGCGGTGGTCGCCGACGAGGTCAAATCGCTGGCCGAAGAGTCCCAATCGCGCACCGAAGAGATCGAAACCGCCGTCGCGGAGATCAAATCAGTAACAGAGGACGTCACCGGTTCGCTGGAGTCGGCCGTCGACGCGGTCGAGACCGGCACCGCGGAGGTCGAAACCGCCGACACACAGTTGGATACTGTCGAAGACGAGATGGCCTCGGCCGCAGCGGGCGTCGACGAGGTCTCGGATGCGGTCTCGGAGGGAGCCGAAGCCGCCAGCCGCGTCGCCAACGTCACCCGGAACACCTCAGAGGCCGCAAGCGAGATCGAAAGCTCCGTCACCGAAATCGACGACGAACGCGCCCAGACAACCGACCTGCTCGGCGAGATCGACGACGCGCTGTCGACGGCCCGCTCGCATCGCGACAAGCGGCTCAGCGGTGCCGAAAGCGTGCCGACTGGAATCACGGAGTTCGACGCCAACGGCGGGCTGCCCGCGGGATCGCGGAACGTCCTCACTGCAGAACGCACCGACTCCAGCACCGAGTCAGCCGTCGACGAGGCGGTCGCTGGCTTCTGTGCGGCTGCCATCGAAGCCGGCTGGGCGGTCTCGCTGTCGCCAACCGCCACGCTTGATCGGTCGACGCTGGCGTCGACACTCCAGCGACAAGCGGGCGTCACGCTGGATGACGCGCTGGCGAGCAACCGCCTTTTCGTGTTGGATCTGTTCGGCTCGTGGCGCACGGCCGACAACGTGATCGACGTGACTACGACCAGCCTCTCGCGGGCCAACGAACAGGTCGACCGCAAACGGGACAGACCCTGCGTGGTGATCGGCAACATCGCCGGCGAACTCGATCTGATGGGCGAGAGTGCGGTTCGCGAAAACACCTACAACAACGACGGCGAGACACTCTCCGACGATGATCTCGTGGTGAACGTCGTCGACGAGTCGACTGTTCCCGCTCAGTTGGCCTCATTTTACGTTGGCGCGGCCGACAACAGCTGTCGACTCGGTTCGCGCTGATCGACTCGGTAGGCTGATCGACTCGTAGGCTGACCGTCCGTTGCTGGTCACCGTCTCTCATCGCGTGAGAACGGAGTAGAGTGATTAATAATGGAGAGCCCATCAGGTCAACTATGCAGTATCTTGTTGCCACAGACGGGTCGGCAGTCAGCAAGCGTGCGGTCGAGCACGCTGCCATCGAGGCCACCGCCTGGGAGGCACCGCTCGAAATCGTCCACGTGCTCACACCCGAGCCCAAACTGGTCGAGGGAAGTCTCGTGATTCCAGGCAGCGACACCGCCATCGAGTACGGCAAACAGACGCTCTCGGAGGCCGAACGCATCGCCAAAACAGCCGCGGAAAAACGCAATACAACGCTCGAAACGTCGACTGAACTCCTTGCTGGCTGGCCCGCCGAAACGATCACCACCCATGCCACAGAGACTGACGTCGATGCAATCTACGTCGGCCACCGTGGACTCTCCGAAGACGAGACAAACCACGTCGGCAGCGTCGCCAAAAGCGTCCTTGATAAGGCGAGCGTCCCGGTGACAATTATCAAATAAGCCGGATTGTTAGTCGAGCTGCAGTGCCGCATCGCGCTCGACGAGCGGTTCGGCGTTGGCGGTCGGCAGCGTCACCACGTCCTCCGACCGGAGCGTATACTCGCGGCCGTCGACGCCGAATATCTCGCCGACGTTTTTCGTGATTCGAAGCGTCGTCCGCTCGCTGTCGTCGCCCGCCGATTCGGAGACGTCAGCTGGCTCGGTCCCACCGGCTGGGTTGATCGGGTCAACCGATTCGGTCCCACCGGCTGGATCGCCAGCACCGCCCGACTCGGCTGGCTCTGTTGTCCCGTCCGCAGTCGGTGCGGCTGGGTTAGAGGGTTCCGAGTCGTGTGTTCGCTCCGCAGTCGACTCCGTCGTCGTTCCGCCGTCGGTCGACGTTCCTAACACGGCATCGGGCTCCGGTTCGGCCTCCGACGGCGGGATCTCTCTCGGTGTCGCAGGCTCCGTCGACTCGCCTTCCGTATCTGCTCCGGTGTCAGTCGCAGTCGAGTGGTCACTCGACTTCGCGCCCATTGCCTCGGCGAGCACGCTGTCGCTTTCGGCCGGCGTCGACTCGGCGTGCGCGTCGGGTGCGGGGTTTGTCGGCTCGGGGCTTGTCGGCTCCCTGGTCGCGGAGCCGGCCGGCTGGTCGGTCGATGGAGCCGTCTTTTGACTCGCGGCGTCGACCGGGTTCGTCGGTCCGGCTGCAGTCGACGCCGAGCCGGCGGTGTCGGCTGGTTCGGCGGTGCCTGACAGCACGTCGAGCACCGCCTGTTTGTTCTGGGTGATTCGGGCGACCAGATCGTCGAACAGCTCACGCTCTTCGCTGGTCATCCCCTCGTCGTCGACGGGCATGTCGGCGGCCGCGAAGCTGGCGAGTTTGACGACCTTGCCGACCCGGCGTTCGTAGACGGCTTCGGCGACCTCTTCGGCGGTTTCGAGCTCGTCGGAGAGCCGCCGGACCTCGTTGTCCGAAAAGGGATCGTCGACCTGCTCGGCGCGCCGATCACGAGTGGCTTTGAGGTCCTGAATGTAGGCCGCGACATCCCGATAAAACGAATCGCGCAGCTGCTGGAGGCTGTCTTTGCGGCGTTCTTTCGATTGGACTGTTCGAAGCTCGTCGAGTTTCATACTTTCCGTGCCTCGCCGCGCGTCATCAGAAAGACGCCGACGTACTCTGCTACTGTGTGATGACCGGGGTCCAACTTAGTTATGTCGCCGTCGAGTTCGATTCGCTGTGGCTCGTCGAGTTCGACCTCGATTTGCTGGCCGCGGAACCGGTCGGGAATCGCGTCTTCGAGGGGATCGAACGCCGCCAGCTCGTCGCGGTCGAGTGGTGTGACAACCAGCCCGCTGCCGCCGTGGAGCGTTTTTGGCAGTCGAATCAGGCGGTGGGTGTCGGTGGTCACCGGCTCGTCGATTGGGGCTGATTCGGCCGCTGCAACCTCCTCGGCAAGCGTGTTGGCGAGCAGTCGAATCCCCGGTCCGCCGGCCTCCATGTTTCCGGTTTCGATTGCCTCGCGGTTGGCCTCGATAGCACCCAAAATCGTCTCGGCGCGACCGTCGCCGATTCCCTTGATCTCGGTCAATCGTTCGAGTGCTGCGGGCTCTTCGAGCGCGTCGAGGTCGTCGATAACGCCCAGTAGCTTCTCGTGGACGCGTCGACCCCACCCACCCTCCGTGCGGAGCACACGCTGGGTGGTGCCGCCGGCCGAGATGGTTCGGATCAGGTTGTCCGTATCGAGTTCTTCGGCCAGCACATAGTCGACGATTTCGCGTCGCGCGTCGCTCTCTAACTGCTGGATCTCCGGATCGCGGACGTGGACGTGGTAGCCTCGACCGCCTGAAAAGACGATCTCGACGTCATCGAACGCGAAATCGTCCTCGATAAACGCCAACAGTCGCAGGAGTGCGTCCTTGCAGGTTTCGAGCATCTCGGCGTACGTTGCCTTCGCAGGGTCGACGCCCGGTAAGTGATCGGCGTCCAGATCGAAAACGAGATCCGCGCCGCGCCAGCCCTTCTGGGACATCGTGCTCGCCGAGGGGTCCGTATAGCGGGCGGCCGAAAAGTAGGCGTGCCGCGGAGCCGTCCGGGCCAGAAAGTCGTCGACGTCGCCCAAATCGAGTTGGGACTGATGGCGGACCATCGTCGTTCCCGTACCGGGCGTCCAGGGGATATGGCCCCACTCGCGCTCGTTGGCCGCCGGCGGGAGGTCGACCGCGTTGGCTCGGTAGTAGTCGCCGAACCGCTCGCGGAGGTAGCTACGGGTGCGGTCGTCCATTGGGAATTTGATTATTACGGGTGGACTAAAGTCGTTGCCGTTCGGCGGTCGACTTCGAGAGATTCGTCGGATAACGGATCACGAAAAGCTATCTTTCTGGCAGACAATCTCTCTACACAGAGTTCCCGTGGACTACCAGTGGCTGATCGATCGGCTCGACAGGCTGATTCTCCACCGCTCGAAGACGGTTATCGTCGTCTTCCTGCTCGTGACAGTTGTCTTTGCCGGCGGGCTCGGCAGTATCACGACCGACAGCGGCCAACAGCAGTTCATCGAGGACCTCCCGTCGTTCCAAGCCATCGAGGCCGTCAACGAGGATTTCGGCGGGAGCTTTACCCAAGCGACCACCGGGACAACGCTGATCCAAGAGTCATCCAACGTGTTGGCCCAACCCGCCTTGGTCGATATGATCGAGACCCGAAACCGGATTCTCGACGCCAGCGCGTTACGAGTGAGCGATACGTCGACGGTGGCCGAAACCGTCGCCACGACACTGGACCCCGATGCTGACACACCCGACCAGCAGCGCAGAGCACTCACAGACGCCACTCCGACCGAGATCCGCGAAGCGGTTCGGACGGCCGCGTCGACTGATCCGGATTTCAGCACGCAGGTAAGCGAGGATTTCAACCGGCAGACGGCCTCGGCGAGCGCCACGAGAGCAAGCATTACTCACCGTGCTGGCCCTGGAGCCGGTGACTCGGGCGGGCCCGGCGGAGCCGCCGAGTTCCCACCGGACAAAGAAGACCGCATCGAAAACCGGCTGGTCGACGACCACTCGACGATCTGGGTGCAAGGCGAGCCGCCGGACACGACGGCAATGACGACGAGCGTCGTGCTGCCGGCGGCCCTGCTGTTGATTTTGCTGTTTTTAGGCGTTGCCTACCGGGATCTGGTCGACATCCTAATCGGGCTGCTCGCGATCGTACTGACACTCATTTGGACGTTCGGCTTTATTGGGCTCGTCGGGATTCCGTTCGCCGTGCTGTTGATTGCGGTGCCGCCGATTCTAATCGCGATCGGCATCGATTTCGGCATCCACGCGATCAATCGCTACCGCGAAGAGCGGGTGACCGGACTCGGAATCGCTGAATCGATGAGCCGGACGACCAACCAGGTGACGGTCGCCTTCTTTATTGTCGTCGGCACGTCGGCGATCGGCTTTCTGTCGAACGTCGCCAGCGCGTTCGGGCCGACACGGGAGTTCGGCATTACCGCCGCGGCGGGGGTCTGTTTTACGTTCCTCATCTTCGGAATCTTTGTGCCCGCGCTCAAGGTGACCGTCGACCGCGCCCGCGAGCAGTATCCGATTCCAACCGGTTCCCAGACGCCGCTGGGGACCGTCGACTCCTCTTTGGGCCGGGTGCTGTCGGTCGGCCTTTCGGTTGGCAAACGCGCGCCGTTGGTCTTTTTGCTCGTTGTCTTCGCACTCACTGCCGCCAGTGGCGCGTATGCGACCGGCGTCGATACGGGGTTTAGCCCAGACGATTTCAACCCCGACGAGGAGACGCCAGCGTATCTCCAGTCGCTGCCCGAGTCGGTTCGACCGCCGGCGGAGTTCGAGTACGTCCGGCTCGAAAACTATCAGGACCGGACCTTCCCGCAGGACGAACAGGTGCAGTTGTATATCGAGGGCAACATGGAGCGTGCCTCCGCGCTCGAAGAGATCGACCGCGCGGGCCGAGACCCACCCGAGACGTTCGCCGTCGACGGCCGGCAGGTCGAGACCCAGAGCGTTATCACGTTGATCGATTCACAAGCCGACTCGGACGCCGAGTTGGCTTCGCTCGTCGCCCGCAACGACCGTAGCGGCAACGGCATCCCCGACCGAAACCTGCCGCAGGTCTACACTGAGTTGGGCTCCGGTTCGGAGCGCTTTCTCGATGCGGACCGCGGGAGCGCGCGGGTCGTCTACAGCGTCGACGGAGAGGCAGCCGATGAGGTCGTCACCGCCGACGCCTACGCGCTCGCCGACCGCTATCGGTTCGACGCCCAGCCAACCGGCAGCGTCATCATTTTCGATGAGGCCATCTCGCTGGTCTACGAGTCGGTGATTTTGAGCCTCATACTGACACTAACAGGTGCGGCCGCCTTCCTCATCGGTGCCTACTGGACGATCGAGGGCTCGCCCGGGCTCGGCGTCGCCAACGTGATCCCGATTGTCGTCACGGTCGTTGCACTCGTTGCCTCGATGAACGCGCTCGATATCAGCTTCAACGCGATCAACGGGACGATTTTGGCGCTTTCGGTCGGGATCGGGATCGACTACTCGGTGCATATCGTCCACCGGTTTGCCGACGAGTACGAGACACGACCACTCTACGCCGCACTCGAACGAACGGTCGTCGGCACCGGGGGTGCGCTCACCGGCAGCATGCTGACGACCGTCTTTGGGACCGGAGTGCTCGTGCTCGCGTTGAACCCTGCGCTCGGTGTGTTCGGCGCGCTGATCTCGCTGAGCGTCTGGTATGCGTATCTCGCCTCGCTGGTTGTGTTGCCCCCCGTGTTGATCCTGTGGGCCCGGCTCGCTGGCGATTCGACTGCTCGAGTGTGGCTGATTGAGGCTGTCGGCCACCGGCTTGGCTGGGGTCGCCGATCGAGCCCGTCTCAGGCCGACTGACTCGCTACAGCCGAGTCGACGTGACGTATCGCTGTAGCTTCGTTGAGTCGGTCATGTCAACGCTGCTGCATCGAGGTGATTGTGTTGATGCTGCGACGTTGAAACGATCCTGTCGACGGTGCTGCACAACCGCGAAAAAGCAACATCAACGAACCGTGCGGGCAGTAAACACGGAGAGCGTAAGACTAACCATCCACCGTGGCAGTTACTCTGTATGGACTGGCCACACGATCCCGATGGCGAGCAGGGCAGCGAGGGCGGCCGCCAGTACGGCCACGCCGTCATCGCAAAGAAGGTCGACGAAGACGAGGATTTCCCGCTTGAGCGTGATGCGTTCGTCTCGGAGTACGGCGACGATCCGATCCGGATCGACCACGAGACGGTCGTCTCGCTGCGTGATATCTTCGAGCACGTCGAGAAATCCGAGTTCAGTGATTTCGTCGAGCTGCACCAGACGGTCGGCCACGCAATGCGTGAGGGTGGCTTTTGGTTTTACGAAGGTGCCGACCAGTTCAGCCGCACCCGGTAGCCCGCCGGCAGTCGACCAACCCTCCCTGTTCGTTCGACACGTTCTTAATGGTTCTGTAGGAGTCTTTTAGCCCGTTGAGACGAACGGCTATGTATGCACAATGG
This sequence comes from uncultured Haloferacaceae archaeon, assembly GCA_964581495.1. Classification (GTDB taxonomy): domain Archaea; phylum Halobacteriota; class Halobacteria; order Halobacteriales; family Haloferacaceae; genus Halohasta. Next base: position 4,301 of record CAZOOU010000004.1, on the reverse strand, counting down.
TATCACAGTACGTGACGTGATGAACCGGGAGTTCGTCGGCGTCAGCGAGTCAGACACGCTCGCCGAAGCCGCCGACGTAATGCGGTCCGAACCCGCCGAGGCGGCTGTCGTTTTGCGGGGCAACGAACCGATCGGGACGATCTCAGCACTAACAGCGATGGCAGCCCTGCTGGATGGCGACCCCGAGACGCCGGTCGGCGAGCTTATGGAGCCACCGATGCCGACAGTCGAGCCAACAAGCCCGCTGTCGACGGCCGCCGAGCGGCTCATCTCGCGTGGTGTCTCACATCTGTTAGTGCTAGAGGCAGACGAAGCCGTCGGGCTACTCACCGAGCGGGATGTGTTGGCCGCCCGCGAGAGTATCGAGCCGACCGGCGCGGAAAACGACCCCATCGAGCCGCTGGCCGCCAGCGGCCAGCCAGCCGAGACTGCCGTCGAGGGATCGACCCAGAGCATCTGTGAGATCTGTGGCTCGCTGGTCCCGGAGCTAGCGGATGTCAACGGCCAACAGGTCTGTGCGGACTGCCGAGCCTACTGATGGAGATCACGACAGCCGAGATGGCTGCAGTCGACACGCTCGTCGACAACTGGGTCGAACTGGCGGCCGACCAGCGGCAGTACGGCTCGCGGCTGCTTTCGACCGAGAACCGCCAGACGGTTGTCGACGCGATCACCCGACACATCGTCTCCGACGGGCTGTTGGTCGCCCGCGAGGACGATGATATACTCGGCTTTGTGATGTTCCACGTCGAGGACGGACAGTACGAACAGGATCAAACCGCAGGAGTCATCGTCAATCTGTATGTGAAGCCGGCGGTTCGCAACCAGGGCATCGGCGGGGAACTGCTTTCGGCCGCCGAAGCTGAACTGGTCGCGATGGGCGCAGACACCGTTACGCTTGAAGTACTAGCGGCCAACGACGACGCCCGTCGGTTCTACCGTCGACACGGCTATCGGCCGCATCGCGTCGAGTTAGCAAAGTCGATGGAAAACGATACACACTCAAAGGGGGACAACTAATCGAGGGACGCAGACGCGCTAGGAGAGCATGGGCGGTTCATGCACTCGACTTGTAATCGAGACTTCCAGGGTTCAAATCCCTGTCCTAGCTTGAATCAGCGTCGTTGGTTCTGCTTTTTTCTGCTTTCGAGGAACGTTGCGACGGTGTCGTAGGCGAAAAAGACGACAGAGCCAGCGACAAGCAGTCCAACGACGAGGATCAGCCCCCAGATCAGGATTGTGCTCAGTAGATCAATCATACCTCAGTAACGCTGTTCGCAAATGAAAACAGTTTCTGTCGACTGCGACGGCGCCCGGTCGGTCTGCCTTTTTATGGTAGGCACCGCCTACGCTACGTCGACTGCGTTGCCTGGACGTGTCGACGGCGGATGACGCCGACGTTGTTGGCGACGTTCTCGGTCAGGGTTTTGAATGCGTCGGCGGTCTGGCCGTCGTCGAGCACAACCGGCTCGCCGCCGTCGCCGCCGGCCCGGACCGCCGGATCGAGAGGGATCGACCCAAGGAACGGGAGGTTCTCGTCGTCGGCCAGCTCCTTCCCCCCGCCGCTGCCGAAGATGTCGTGGCTGCCGCCGCAGTCGGGACAGATGAACTCGGCCATGTTCTGTGCGATCCCCAACACGGGCGTCTCGTGTTCGCCGAACATCCGGAGGCCTTTGACGGCGTCGTCGAGGGCGACCTGCTGGGGAGTGGTGACGATGACCGCACCCGTCAGCGGGAGTGTCTGGAGGACGGTCAGCTGGGTATCGCCGGTTCCGGGTGGCAGATCAAGCACGAGATAATCGAGTTGGCCCCACTCGACGTCGTCGACCAGTTGGGTCAGAATCTTGTGGACCATCGGTCCGCGCCAGATCACGGGGTCGTCGGCGTCGACCAGAAAGTCCATGCTCATCAGCTTCATCCCGTACCGCTCGGGGGGAATGAGGGTTCTGTCCTCGGTGGCTTCCGGTCCCTCGTCGCTTTTGACCATTCGGGGGACGTTCGGCCCGTAGATGTCGGCGTCGAACAGGCCGACGCGCGCGCCGAGCTGTGAGAGCCCGGCGGCGAGGTTGACCGCGACGGTCGACTTGCCGACGCCACCTTTGCCGGAGGCGACCGCAATGATGTTCTGGACGTTCGGGAGGACTTCGTCGTCCGAACCAAGCGATTGGGGGAGACCCGCACTCAGCGACAGCTCGACGTCGGGCGCCTCCTCGGCGAACACCGACCGAATGTCGTTGGCAATCTGTGATTCGTGTGGCGAGAAGGGCGCGCCAAGTGCGACCGAGACGGAGACCTCGGTTTCTGTGGTCTGGACCGCATTAATAAGGCCGGCCGAGACGATGTCGTCGCCGAGATCCGGGTCCTCGACGGTCGACAGCAGTTCGTAGACGGCGTCGTCATCCATACGGGCATGTCGGCGCGTCCACAGAATAAGGGTTCGGAACTGGGCTATCGGCCGTCGATTCGGGTCCCCGGCTCCGCGCCCGCCAGAAACTCGTCGACGGCATCCGGCCCGAAGATGTGAGCCGGCGCGCCGAGCGCGAGCAGCTCGCGGACCTTGCCGGCCATCCCGCCGCTGACGTCGGTCGACTCGCTGTCGCCGAGGACGGCTGCCACCTCCTCGAAATCGGTGATTTCGTCGATCACGGCCTCGTCGGCGTCCAGCACGCCCCGCACGGTCGAGCAGAGGCCGACCCGACTGGCCCCGAGCGAGTCGGCGAGGCTGGTAACGATCTCGTCGCCGCTGAGCACGGTGACACCCTCGCCCGCGTGGGCGATCACATCGCCGTGGAGGACGGGGACGAACCCCTCCGCCAACAGGCCCGCCGTGGACTCCGCCGGCAGCGCGAGCACGCCGCTTTCGTCGCGGGCCGCGACTGATAAGGGATGGACTGGCAGTGCAGGAACCTCGCGGTCGTGAAGTTCGTCGACCACCACGCGGTTGAGTTGCTTCATCGCGCCGTGGATCGCATTTGCTGCGGCGGCCTCGGTGGTTCCGTCGGTGGTCGACACCCCGTGTTCGGCGGCATGAACGTGGCCGAAGCTTCCGCCGCCGTGGACGACGACGAGCCGGCTATCGGTTTCCATCGCCGCCGCAATCGCGTCTAGCACCCTACCGAGGGCCGCGTCGTCGACCGTCTCTGGGCTATCTTTGTCGGTGATGACGCTGCCGCCGAGTTTGAGAATCGTGAGTTCGCTCATTAGGATTCCTCTACTCGCGCGCCCTCGTCGGCGAGTTCCGCGCGGAACGTGTCTTTGCAGCCGGGCGTGTACCGGAGGCTCGTTTCGGTTTCGTCAGTGCGGTCGAGCGCGACGATACAGCCGCCGCCGCCCGCGCCGGTGAGCTTTGCGCCCTCCGCGCCAGCTTCGCGGGCGGCCCACACCATCGTATCCAACGACCGCGACGAGACACCCAGTGCGGACAGTAGGCCGTGGTTAATGTTCATCAGATCGCCGAGTTCGGCGATGAGTTCGTCAGTTGGCTCGGCGTCTGGGTCGGCCTCGGCAAGCAGTGATTCGCCCGTTGAGACGATATCGCCAATCGCTTCGACCGTATCGGCCGCAAACTCGTACTGCTCGCGGAGTTCCCGGACGCCGGCAACGAGTTTGCCGGTGTCGCCCGCGCCGCCGTCGAAGCCAACAACGAGCGGGAGGGTGGGCGTCGACAGTGTCGTGCAGTCGTCGCCGGCCACTCTGACGGCTCCGCCCATCGTCGAACAGAACGTGTCGGCACGGGAGGCCTGGCCGTCTTGGACCTCGTACTCCGCCGTATAAGCCCGATCCGCGAGTTCGGTGCGGTCGAGCCGCTCGCCCAGCGCGCGCGTGGCGGCGTCGATCCCGGCGACAACTACTGCGGCCGACGAGCCGAGGCCCGCGCCGAGCGGAATCTCGCTTTCGACCGTGATATCGAACCCTGCGTCGGGCGCGTCGGCGGCCTCACGGGCCTGCTGGACGGCGGCGTCGATGTAGCCCATCGCGGCATCGAGGAGTGGTTGGGGGACGTCGACGTCCGGTCGGTCGGCCGTCGAGCCAGCGTACTCGACGACAAACCCGTTTAACGAGAGATCTGCCGCCTCAACGCGGATGTGGTCGTCGTCCCGAAGTTCGGCGGTCACCGTCGCGCGTTTTTCGATCGCACACGGCACCGCCGGCTCGCCGTAGACCACTGCATGCTCGCCGAACAGGTAGACTTTCCCCGGCGCGCTGACCGTCGTCATCCCGCTGTCCTCACGTCGACTCGGTAGAGTTGCCGGATTCGATTCATCGTGTATAAATAGGTTACTATAGCGAGGGTTTTTATA